>CAJAEK010000001.1 GCA_903938735.1 uncultured Actinomycetes bacterium
GGGGTATGCCTACCCCAACTGCAAGCTACCAGTGGTATGAAGCAAATTCGCTTTCGGATACCTTCACTCCAATTTCAGGCGCGATTAATTCAACTTATGCCTTACTCTCCAGCGATCGAGGCAAATATTTAAAGGTAACCACCAACGAAGTAAATAGCCTAGGCACTTCATCAACGGTTACGAGTAGCGCCACATCACAGATTGCAGGCATTCAATATTCTGTGAGCTTCAATTCCAATGGCGGTTCGGGCTCAATGGTTAACCAGAGCTCAAATGTCACCGCAAATCTAACTGCAAATGCATTTACTCGGACCGGATACACCTTTACGGGTTGGAATACAGCAGCGGATGGAAGCGGAAGCTTTTACGCTGATAGCGCCAGCTATCTATTCCTTTCGGGTACAACTCTCTATGCCCAATGGAGTAGCGCTGGCCCCACCTACTATTTCGTCTCTTTTAATGCCAATGGCGGAACCGGTGGAATGCAAAATGAGACCGGAACAGTAAGTCAAAGCCTTACGGCGAATACATATACCTACGCTGGCCACACCTTTGTGGGTTGGAATACATTGGCTAACGGCTCCGGTACTTCATATGCTGACGGCGCAAGTTATCCATTTAATGCAAGCACGACGCTGTACGCGCAATGGCGGGCAAACTCGTACGTTGTTACCTTCTCCGCAAATGGCGGAACAGGATCAATGAGCACCGAGACTTCTAGCGCTTCAGCCAATCTTCTGGCCAATACATTTACGCGCGCAAATTACAATTTCACCGGTTGGAATACGCTGTCAAATGGCTCAGGAACAGGATATGCCGACCAAGGTATTTTTCCATTTACGTCCTCTACAACTCTTTATGCTCAATGGTCTCAGCAATCCAATACAGTGACCTTCAATTCCAATGGCGGCAGCGGAGCCATGAATGCTCAAACCGCAAATGCTCCCACCGCGCTTACGTCCAACGCGTTTCTGCGGATTAACTATAGTTTTAAGAATTGGAATACCGCGGCCGACGGATCGGGCACTTCTTACAACGACGGCGCCTCTTTTCCGTTTACATCAACCGTGACACTCTATGCCCAATGGACTGTAGGAACTCTCACCACCCGCACCATCTCTTTGACGGCAGGTGCATCACTCACTGCGGGTAGCTCAGAAACTCTATCTGCCACCCCATCAGCTGGTGGTTCGGATGGAACTATCTCTTACAGTGTTGGCGCTTCAACCGCTTGTTCGGTTAGTGGCTCAACCCTTACTGCAACGGCGTCGAGCGGCACATGTGTTGTAACAGCGTCGATTAGCGCAGGAACTACGTATGCATCAGCCACCTCAGCGCCTACAACCGTCACGGTATCTGCAGCCACTCGAACGATCGCTGTCACGGTTACGCCATCGAGTTTGGTGTATGGATCTACTGCAATAGTCACAAGCACGCCATCAGCTGGTGCGTCGGACGGCACCGTAACTTATAGCGTTGGAAGCTCAACTGGATGTTCGCTTTCCGGTGCAACTATTTCCGTAACAAGTGCCTCCGGAACGTGCTCTGTTACGGCAACGATTGGCGCCGGCGTTCTCTACGCATCCGCTACCAGCGCGCCCGCCACTAACGTTGCTTTGTCAAAGGCTCCACGAACCATTTCTTTCACGTCATATCCAACATCGCTTGCTTATGGATCAACCGCAAACTTGGTGGCGCTACCCAGCGTAGGATCCGGTGACGGAAACGTCGGATACAGCGTTGGCTCTTCGACTGCTTGCACCATCTCGGGCTCTCTATTAAAAATTATAAGTGCGTCGGGAACCTGCTCAATCACCGCTTCTATTCTTGGTGGCACTAACTACGCAGATGCCAATTCTTCCTCAGTTTCTGTAAGTCCAACCACAGCTTCACTTATAATCGCAGCTTCAGCTATAGGTGTCGGCCTTGGTGAAACGTTTACTCCGACTGCAAGTGCAACTGGTCTCGTCGACACCAACACTCTAGGGACTGTCACTTTCTCTTATTCAAGTCTGACGTACGGACCAACGCAAACAGCTCCGACTGCGGCCGGAACCTACACAATCACTCCAATCGCCTTCACATTAAGTCACGGTATCGCAAGTAACTACACCGCAAGTTATACAACCGCTACCTTGAACATCAACGGATCTTCCATTAGCGGCTTAACTTCACTTACTCAGATTGGAACACTTACGGCTTCAAGTTCGCTGGCGCTGACATTCACAGGCACGGATACGGTTACTGGAACATCTGTAGCTGTGGCTGTGCCCGCCGGATCACTTCCCAATGGCGATTTAGTTACGGTCTATATTTTGGGAGACCATTCACAGGCAGCAGCAATCCTGGGCAGTCATTATGACTTCGCTGCCTCTGTAGTAGTCGCTTGGGATCCGGTCGGAGGCGTTATTCCGGTTACCGCAGCGGGGCTCCCGATTCAGGTTACGATCACGAAGTCGACTATTCGCAAAGATCAAAAGGTCTACGGCTTTATTGGTGGAGCACAGTCATTGCTCGCCACCGCAACGACTAACGGAAGTGTTAGCTTTCCCATTACTCAAGACCCAGAGCTCGAAGTTGTCTCAACTACCCCGGGAGCACCGACTGCCGTAAGCGGCACGGTTGAATCTGGGCAATCCACCGTTTCGTGGACAATTCCTAGTTCAGATGGTGGTTCAGCGATTACCGCTTACACGGTCACCTCTGATCCCGGAGGATTTACATGTACCGCCTCAGGAGCAACCGCCACGAGTTGCATTGTGTCCGGACTAACTAACGGAACTCCATATACATTCTCGGTCGTCGCCACAAATGCGTTAGGAAATGGAAATGCCGGTCTTTCAAGCCCGGTCACTCCAATCACGACGCCGGATGCGCCTACCGCCGTAAGCGGCACGGTTGAATCTGGGCAGTCGACCGTTTCATGGACTATCCCAGCGTCTAACGGTGGATCGGCTATTACTGGATACACGGTTACTTCCAGCCCTGGCGGATTTACATGCACTGCTTCCGGACCAACTGCCACAAGTTGCATTGTGACCGGGTTAGCTAACGGCACCCCTTACACCTTCTCTGTTGTAGCAATCAATGCTTCAGGTTCGAGTAGTCCTGGCGTGACCGCGATGTCTGTCACTCCCGTTAATTCTGCGCCAAGTATTACTTCCCTCAGTCCAAACTTTGGCAGTATCGACGGAGGTAATGCAGTAACAATTAGTGGCCTAAATTTGGGTGGGGCGACTACCGTTTCGATAGGTGGAAATTCTGCGTCGGTGACGTCGACCACCTCGACATCGATATCAGTAATCATGCCGGCTGGAGCCGCCGGATTAGTCGGCGTACAAATTTCATTTTCTTCTGGAGCGCCACTCACGGTGTCGAATGCCTACACGTATTACGGCTCACCCGTCATATCTATTTCGGTAGGTGCGAACCAAAGCATCACTCTTGGTTCAGCGATAACGACGACAGTAGTCACTAACACCGGAGGTTCGGTATCGTCCTTTGGAATTAGCCCTGCCCTTCCAGCTGGATTGGCTTTGGATCCCGCAACCGGCGCGATTTCTGGAACTCCGGTGGCGCTACTTACGAGCAGCGGATTCACGCTCACAGCCACGGGTACCTACTCAGGCACATCGACTGCAACCTTTACTCTCGAAGTTATATCAGTGGGTGGGGGTGGAAGTGGTGGTGGTGGATCTTCTGCGCCGTCACAGCAAAATCCAACTTTGCGCTTGAATTATCCGGCCCCTGCTGGCTCGCCTACTTATCAACCAGGTGTGCAGCTTCTGCCCAGATTCGTCTATTCCGGTAATGGAATCGTTGCCTACACAACTTCCTCGCCTTCAAGTGTATGCACGGTTGATGCGACAACTGGAATAGTAACTACGTCGGCTAATGGAATCTGTACTGTTGTAGCACATACTTCAGCCACTGCAACATTCGCTGCAGCCTTTGTATCCATTAGTTTGACCGTTAATAGCGGATCGTCTCTATCAGCGAACCAACAAGGCAATGCTGGGGGGTCGGTTTCCGGAGAATCTGCCACCGCCACAGATAGTGGTACAACTTCACTGATTCATCAATCAGCTGTACATGTTGGTGCAGTCTACTTTGCCACCGGGTCCTGGGCTTTGTCCAATGCAAGCAAAGCTGCCCTAGTCACCTACTCTAAGAAATTGATCAAACTGAATGTATTCGAGGTGTATGCAATCGGAAATGCTGATCAGCAACCAGCCCCTAATAACCTTCAAATCTCGCAAAACCGTGCTAACGCGGTTGTTAAGTTCCTCAAGCAAATTTTGCCAGCAATTAAATATTCAACTAAAGGCATAGGCGCCACAAAGTTGAAGTTTGTTGGAACCACACCCACTGAGTTGGCATTAAATCGTCGAGTTGATATCTATTTCTCTAATTAATTTTTAGGTGATACCCCTTGTTGGCAAACTAAAGACAAGGGGTAATCGTAATTTGAGAAAGTATCGAAGCGACTAGATATCAAAACGATCTAGGTGCATGACGCGTGCCCATGTGGTAACGAAATCATTGACGAACTTCGCTTTGGCATCCGCACTGGCATAGACCTCAGAGAGCGCGCGTAGCACCGAGTTTGAACCGAAGACCAAGTCAGCACGGGTGGCCGTCCACTTCACCTTGCCGCTCTTGCGGTCACGGCCTTCGAAATGATCGCCTGAATCGTTCGTCGCGGTCCATGTGGTGTCGATATCCAGAACATTGACGAAGAAGTCGGTCGAAAGAACTTCTGGCTTTGCGGTGAGAACACCGGTCTTTGAGCCATCTGCGGTCGCACCGAGCACGCGCATGCCACCGACGAGAACAGTCATCTCTGGTGCAGACAGGTTCAAGAGTGCAGCCTTTTCGACCAAATGGAATTCGGCGGATGCGCCCAACCCCTTCTTCGCGAAGTTACGGAA
>CAJAEK010000002.1 GCA_903938735.1 uncultured Actinomycetes bacterium
ACACCAGCTGCTGCAATCATCACTGGACTGGGCCTATTGCTTGCTTACTTCATTGGCTTCTATCTCGGTCGCCCGGGCACCTCACTTGCTACCGCAGTCAATCCACCAATTGCATTCTTTCTTTCGACCATCATCGTCTTGCCACTCGTTGGTCATACCGGATTGCATATCTCGCTCTTCGGCACTGCGCTGATCAAGAGCTTGGCAAAAATGGCGCCGTATCTTTTGATCGGTTCGCTCTTTAGCTGGGGTGTTCACTTCACAACCAAGCGAAACTAGTTCTTTCCAGCCGCCTTTAATTCTTTACGCAGCTCTGGTGGCAGAGCAAACAACAACGTCTCCTCCATGGCGGTAACTGTTTCAACATCGCCAAATCCGCGCTCTGCAAGCCACGCTAACAAATCTTTAACGAGCAACTCTGGGACTGACGCACCACTAGAGACACCAACTGTGGTCACACCTTCTAGCCATTCATCTTTCGCCTCGCTGGCGTAGTCAATGAGGTAACCGGCCTTTGCTCCGTATTCCAACGCTACTTCGACCAGACGCACAGAATTTGATGAGTTAGTAGAACCAACCACCAGTACGAGATCCAGCTTCGGTGCAATTTGTTTAATAACGGTCTGGCGATTCTGTGTTGCATAACAAATGTCATCACTGGGTGGGTCCATCAGCGCCGGGAATCGCTTACGGAGCGCCGCAACAATGGTCATCGCTTCATCAACGCTCAGCGTGGTTTGGGACAACCAAGCGACCTTGTTCTCGTCGCGAACTTTGATATTAGGAATATCTTCCAGATGTTCCACCAGGATCACATTCTCTGGCGCTTCACCTGCGGTTCCTTCAACTTCTTCATGGCCGGCGTGACCAACCAACAAAATGTCGTAATCGTCTGCCGCAAAGCGTTTTACCTCGTGGTGGACCTTGGTCACCAGCGGACATGTTGCATCAATCGTCTTAAGGTTTCGTTGCGCAGCAGCCTCGTGCACCATCGGCGAGACACCGTGAGCAGAGAAGACAACCGTGGCGCCCTCAGGAACCTCATCGGTTTCATTAACGAAGATGACGCCGCGTGCCTGAAGCGATGCGACAACATGCTTGTTATGGACGATTTCTTTGCGGACATAAACCGGCGCGCCATAGAGTTCCAGCGTCTTCTCGACCGTCACGACCGCGCGGTCAACGCCAGCGCAATACCCACGTGGTGCGGCGAGTAATACGCGCTTGCCTGTTGTCATGTGCTCATTCTATGCGCATGTGGATTAGTATCAATTTATGCTTGAAACCATCAGCGAATCCCCTGTTCCGGTCCGGGTGATCTCCGAAGCAATCGGCGATTATCTCGGTCGATTGGGCCCGGTCTGGATTGAGGGCGAACTCTCTGAAGTGACCGTGCGTCCCGGTGCGCAAATGGTCTTTATGAAATTGCGCGACACCAGCGCCGATATGAGCATCTCCATCATGTGTCACAAATCGGTATTGAGCGCGGTCGAACCATTGCCGCAAAATGCTCGCGTCGTGATGCATTCGAAGGTCTCCTGGTATGCCAAGAACGGCTCGCTTTCTTTCAACGTCAAAGAGATTCGCCAAGTAGGTATTGGCGAGCTGCTTGCTCGACTCGAAGCACTCAAGACCCAGCTGGCCAGCGAAGGTCTCTTCGATGATGACCGCAAGAAACAATTGCCATTTCTCCCCAAGTCCATCGGTCTGATTTGCGGACGCAACAGCGATGCCGAAAAAGATGTCGTAGCAAACGCGACTCGTCGTTGGCCATCGGTTAACTTCGAGATTCGTGAAGTCGCGGTTCAGGGATCGGCCGCGGTCGTTGAAGTCTCTGCCGCGCTACGCGAACTCGATGCTAATCCCGATGTCGATGTCATCGTCATTACCCGCGGCGGTGGATCTTTCGAAGACTTGCTGCCCTTCTCTGATGAATCGCTTCTTCGATTAGTCGCCGATTGCCAGACGCCAATTGTCAGTGCCATCGGACACGAAAAAGATTCACCGCTGCTTGATTTAGTTGCCGACTGGCGCGCCTCCACACCGACCGATGCCGGCAAGCGAGTTGTGCCCGATATGCAGGAAGAGCTGCAGAAGATTTCGCAGCTGCGCGAGCGGAGCTTCCGTCACTTGCATAACCGCATCGAATTCGAGCGGGCGAAGATTGCCGCATATCTCGACCGACCAGTCCTCAAAGCGCCGCACACGATGGTGACTTCCCGCTTTGATCTCTTGCAGAACCTGCGCGACAAGGCGGCTCGCAGCATGGGTCATTTGATTGCGTTAGGACGCGAAGATATTGCCCAGCTATCGACCAGTATTCGAACCCTGTCTCCACAAGCGACCTTGGATCGCGGCTACTCGGTCGTGCAGAAGAAAGATGGCGCGGTCGTCCGATCTGCGAGCGAAATCACTGCCGGCGAAGAGCTGCGGGTGCGCTTGGCGCAAGGCGAAGCCAACGTCACCGCGAACTAGTCGGAGTAGATTAAGCACATGGCCGAATCCAAGAAGTTGTCCTACGAAGAAGCGCGCGATCAGTTAGCGGAAATCGTTTCAAAGTTAGAAGGCGGCCAAGCAACGCTCGAAGAATCACTCGCGTTGTGGGAAAAGGGCGAAGCGCTCGCGAAGGTCTGCCAAGACTGGCTCGATGGTGCAAAGGCAAAGCTCGACGCGATTCGTCCTACTGAGTAATTCTCATGCCAACTTTTAACTACAGCGACCTATTGCCACTCGGCGAGGACACCAACGAATATCGATTGGTCTCCAACGAGGGCGTCTCCACCTTTGAAGTCGATGGTCAAGAATTCTTAAAAGTATCGCCTGCTGCAATTGAAAATTTAACGGCTGAGGCAATTCACGATATCCAGCACTATTTGCGAACCGAACACTTGCAACAACTCTCTAAAATTCTTGATGATCCTGAGGCCTCGCCGAATGATCGCTTTGTTGCGCTCGACTTATTGAAGAACGCAAACATTGCCGCCGGCGGAATACTGCCGATGTGCCAAGACACCGGCACGGCGTTGATCATGGGCAAGAAGGGTCAGCGCGTTCTGACTTCGGCAAAAGATGAAGAATCCATTTCACGCGGTGTCTATGACGCCTTTACATCGCTGAATCTTCGTTACTCCCAGATGGCACCCGTGACGACATGGGATGAGAAGAACACCGGCAACAACCTGCCCGCACAAATCGAAATTTATTCTGATTACGACCATGCCGATGAATACAACTTCTTGTTCATCGCCAAGGGTGGCGGCAGCGCGAACAAGTCATTCTTGTATCAAGAGACCAAGGCGATCCTGAATCCCAAAGCATTTATTGCCTGGCTGGATGAGAAGCTTCGCTCGCTCGGCACCGCAGCATGCCCGCCGTATCACCTGGCGATTGTTATCGGTGGCACCAGCGCTGAAGCAACGGTCAAGACCGCAAAGCTAGCTTCCACTCACTACTTAGATAACTTGCCGACATCAGGCGATGCTGCAACCGGTCGAGGTTTCCGCGATCTTGAACTTGAAAAAGAAGTATTTGCGCTTACTCAGACACTCGGCATCGGTGCGCAATTCGGTGGCAAGTATTTCTGCCACGACGTTCGCGTTGTGCGTTTGCCTCGACATGGCGCATCGCTGCCGATTGCGATTGCGGTCTCGTGTTCAGCCGATCGCCAGGCAAAAGCGAAAATCACCAAAGAGGGCGTATTCCTTGAGAAGCTGGAGACCGATCCAGCACGCTTCTTGCCGGATATCACCACCGAACACACGATTGAGTCGGCCGGCGGCGTTGTAAAGATTGATTTGAATCAACCGATGCCGGAGATCCTTAAGGTTCTTTCGCAGCACCCAGTAAAGACCCGGCTCTCATTGACCGGCACGCTGGTCGTGGCTCGCGATATTGCCCACGCTAAATTCCGTGATTTATTAGATGCGGGAAAGCCGTTGCCTGACTACCTCAAGAATTAT
>CAJAEK010000003.1 GCA_903938735.1 uncultured Actinomycetes bacterium
AGAACTGCCTTCTTAATCGCATCGGTGAATGCACCGAAGAGCGCGGTCGCAGCGAGTACTGCGGTTGCGATTGCAATTCCCTTGGTGATCGCCTTGGTGGTGTTACCGACAGCGTCGAGAGATGTGAGGATCTGTGCACCCTCACCCTTTACATCGCCAGACTTCTCAGCGATGCCTTGCGCGTTGTCAGAGATTGGACCGAAGGTATCCATCGCGACGATAACGCCGACTGTGGTGAGAAGGCCTGTACCTGCGAGTGATACCGCGAGCAAGCTGAGCACGATTGAACCGTGGCCGAGCAAGAATGCGCCGAATACACCAGCAGCGATCAAGAGCGCTGAGTAGACAGCAGATTCAAATCCGACTGAGATACCAGCGAGAATTACTGTTGCAGAGCCGGTCTTTGATGAAGCGGCGACGTCGTTTACTGGACGGCGGCCAACTTCGGTGAAGAAGCCTGTAAGTACCTGGATTGCGGCGGCTAAGACGATACCGATCAATACTGCGCCGAATGCGAGAACGCGTGGATTTACACCAGCGTTGGCGGCATCGGTTGATAGTCCAGAGAGTTGCTTGAGTGATGTTGGTAGATATGTGAATGTTGCAAAACCAACGAGCACTGCCGAGATCACAGCGGACATAAAGAATGAGCGGTTGATAGCGGTCATCGCTGACTTATCGGTTGGGCGAAGCTTGGTAATGAAGATACCGATGATCGCGGTCAAGATACCGATCGCAGGAACGATCAATGGATAGATAAGTCCGGCATCACCGAAACCTGCCTTACCCAAGATCAAAGCAGCAACGAGTGTGACGGCATATGACTCGAACAAGTCGGCGGCCATACCAGCACAGTCACCGACGTTATCGCCGACGTTATCTGCAATGGTTGCAGCGTTACGTGGGTCATCTTCTGGAATATTCTGTTCGACCTTACCAACGAGGTCTGCGCCGACATCGGCAGCCTTGGTGAAGATACCGCCACCAACGCGCATGAACATTGCGAGCATTGCAGCACCGAAGCCGAAGCCTTCAAGTACTGATGGTGCATTTTCGCGGTAGATAATTACAACAAGTGATGCACCGAGAAGTCCAAGGCCAACAGTTGTCATTCCGACAACGCCGCCGGTGCGGAATGCGATCTTGACTGCATTGAGCGCTGACTTCTGACGAGCAGCTTCAGCGACGCGAACATTTGCGCGCACTGCGAGCCACATACCGTTGTAACCGACCGCTGCACTGAAGAGCGCACCAATCAGGAAGAAGATGGAGCGGCCAACGCGAATATCGGTATGGCCAGGGAGTGCGAAGAGTAGGACGAAGACGATCGCAACGAAGTACGAGAGCGTCTTAAATTGGCGATTGAGATATGCGGCGGCACCTTCTTGAACGGCGGCTGCGATCTCTTTCATCTTGTCGGTGCCTTCATCGTTCGCCAAGACTTGGGCGCGAAGGGCATATGCGATAGCGAGCGCAACTAGAGCAATACCGAGGACTACGTAGACGTAGACGAGGTTTGAC
>CAJAEK010000004.1 GCA_903938735.1 uncultured Actinomycetes bacterium
CGTTGCATCAAGTGATGCCATTGGTTTGCTGGGATTTTTCCGAAGGCAGCTTCGATTGCATCGCAGACTTTAGGAAGCGAGAGATTGGGGAAGGTGATGTGCGAACCATCAGCGAAGTGATAGTCAAAAGCGGGATCGACTGGTTGAAGCTCCAGAATATGTTCAATTCGCTTGCCGGTCTTGAGAAAGAGATCGCGATACACCGCAGGGATGGTCAATAGTGAAGGGCCGGTGTCAAAGGCGTAATCGCCAATCCACTCGGTTCGACATTTGCCGCCGCTGCGGTCTGAAGATTCATAAATGCTGACCTGATGACCGTACTTCGCCAGACGTATCGCGGCAGACATGCCACCAACGCCAGCACCAATCACGACAACTTTTGCCATAACTACGCCACCGTCCGACCACGCCACTGCAACGTGCCGCGTGATTTGCGAATCCAGGAGAGCGCGATCAAGTACATCAACGCCAAAGTTGCTAACGGATGCAAGAGCCCGATTGTTGGATTACTGCCGGTTCGCGCAGCGGATACCGCTCGTGAGAGAAAGACCAACAGAAAAGCAATCCATCCCCATGGCTGACCCGCCAGAGCTGCGATGATGGGTGCTAGCCCAGTGAACGCCAGAAGCACAACCGCAACGAGAGTCCCAAAGATTCCACCAAATGCCCGCCACAAAGATTTGGTATAGCCGTTAATTAACTCGCTTGCGCTCTGGTACATCCGACATTCTGCAATCCGGCTAGCCTCCGCAACACCACCGCGAAATCCTCCGCGAACCAACGCGCGCGCAAGTTCAAGATCATCCAATACCTCGCCCTTGATGGTGTCGTGGCCCTCAATCGCCAGATAAGCACTGCGCTTGATGATCATGAATTGGCCATTGGCAATCACCATCGACGGTTGCTGCAATCTCTCAGCAATCCGAAGCGGAACGCTGGCCAACCATGACCATTGAAGCAACGGCTGAATAAGACGTTCTAGCAATCCGCGGGCAAGCTCGCGTGGATACGGTGAAGCAAAATCCCAACCCCAGCGCTCCATGGCAGAAATCGTGGAAGCAATCGCGCTGGGGTGCAAGCGAACATCAGCGTCGAGAAAAACTATGTAATCAGATTCAGTCGCGCCAGCCAAAGTTGAGCAGGCATAGATTTTGCCGAGCCAGCCATCGGGCGGCGTGTTCCCGTGAAGTACCGAAATTGCAGGCTCATATGCGGCAAGCAAGCTGAGAGTCGCATCGCTCGATTGGTCGTCTAACACCGTGATGGTGCGATGTGCAAGACCCTGTTGGTCGAGTACAGAAGAAATAACGCCGCCGACATTACGGGCTTCGTTACGCATTGGTATCAAAATAGCCACCGATGATTGCGCTTGTGCTGCAGAGTTTGGGGTTATCACTCTCATCGAGATTGAGTTCACGAGGACGAAGCCACAGGCAATGAGGCCAAGTACGAGCGAAGTTGTCAGCATTTACAGTTGATCTGGTCGCCCGAAGGTGAGCGTAAAGAAATAAGGGACAAGTAATCCGCCCAGTACAAGCGTTCCAAGAAACGCAACGCCGGGCCGATGGAAGTAGAAAATATTTCCGACAAGGCCAGCAAACAAGGTCCAGCCCAGCAAGATATCTATCGCTAATGAATTAGCACCGACCCGTTTACGTTCTTTAGGTAACGCAAGATGAAGAATCGCGATGACGCCCATGCCCGCAAAGAGCCAGCCCGCAGCATTGGAGAGTGGGATCTGATGCTCGAACGGAACCGTGGCGCCAGAGAGTTTCCAGACCCAGCGATGGTCGCTGACCATTTGTGGATCAAGAAACAAATCCCAAGCCATAAGTACTGCGCCGCCATAGAGAAAGGCCCAGTGAGGCGTGATGCGCCGAGCGACAATGAGCGCTGGATGAAGCATCATGATCCACGCAAACGGAACGACCAGTGGAACTCCAAGAATCGCGAGCCCCAGTGAATGCGAATATGTGTAATGTCCAAATGGCCACCCGCTGCGGCTTCCGAGTTCCTCTACGCCCCATGAGTACAACAACCCGACCGCCAACAAGGTATATGCATATCGATTGCCATATGAATACACGGCATGAAGAAAAATAAAGGCAGCGCCGAAATAAACGGTAGCGATGGTGATAGCGCGTAGCGCGCTGCCGGATGTCAGGGGATAAGAAATTTGCAGACCGAGTTCTGCCGCCAAAAGGCCAAAGAGCAAATAGCTTTGTGCTGGCGTTATTCCTCGGCGCGAACGATTGCGCGGGCGGTAGTAACGCAGTGACATGGCCTTAGTCTGCCGTATCGCCGTTCAGCGAGCCACTCTCGTCAATCACGGCAAAGCGCGCAAAGAGCTCTTCCGCGTACCACTGCAGTTTTTCAGTCGCTGCGATCGCGGCGGAATGGGCCGCGCCCTTGTAAGCAAAGTCGCGCAGCGCTGCGGGCGACTCCCAGAGCGAGAACGTTCCTTGTAATCCGATGGGGGCCTCGCCAATTCCGATTGCGGCTTGCAAACCAGCGGAGCCGCGAAGGCTGGTGGTCACCGGCGGTACGGCGCCCCAGAATTTCTTGTTCATGTGCCATTTAATCCGCGCCCGCGTTACTGCGGCGATAGGCCCGTTCCATTGTTGATCTCCAACACCCGTCGCGACGTTGAACGGTTCTTTTCTGGACCATTGACCGTGCGATGAGAGCGGACGAAGCAGAACGCGATATTCAGAATCTGCGAATTTTCGCCATGAGTTAATAACCGAACTGTCATGAAAGGAATTAATTTGCGCTTCGGGCAGAACCACCAGCAAGCCCCAGCGAGTCATGTCCGCATCCGACGGCGTGAAAGTCTCGCCCTTGCCCGTGCCGAGTGATTTATAAAACGTTGCTGTAGAGCTGCGGAGTGAAATGCGATCAACCGCCATATGCCAGAGCGCACGCAGCACATGTCGTTTCTTTATCGTCCAGAAATATACGACGACCATTACTTCAAGATTCCAGCGGTGGAATAAATCTCAGCAACAACCGCCTCGGGTTGATCCCACATTGGGGCATGTCCACAATTGGAAAGCACTAGCCATTTTGCATGCGCTGGAACGAGCGAACGCTCCTGCGAGGTGCGCGCCGGGAGAGTGTTATCGTTATCGCCAAAAATAATCGTGGTGGGAACAGTAGATGAAATTTCTCCCTCAAAACGCGCGCCGAGGAATGCATCCCACGCCGGGAAATATCCTTCGCTTGTTCCCATATCCAAGGTGGCGTTAATCAAAACTTCTAACGGAAGCTCGCGCCATTTCGGACTCACTAAGCCAAAACCAATTTTTTTCGCCCAGTCATATTTCAACAGCGATGGCGCAACGGATTTCAGCGAAACCGCCATTGCTCGTGAGACGGCAGCGCCAGGAACGCGCGATGGATAGGGAGTGAGCCACAGACCTGCTGGCGCTAGCGCAACCAAACTTTGTACTCGGTCGGGATGAAGCGCTGCCATCTCCAACACGATCCATCCGCCCAGTGAATTCCCGGAGAGATGAAAACTATCGAAGCCAAGTGATGACATTTCATCGAATAGTCGCTGGGCGAGCGCAACCGGGTCCATGGCTTGTTGCGAATCATGAGGAGATTTTCCGTGGCCAGGTAAATCAATGGCGACAACGGTGAATTGTTTCGCGAGTTCTGGCGCTATCAAATTGAAGGCGCGCGACGAAGAGCCCAGCCCATGTACGAGCAAGAGAGGTTCGCCCGAGCCGATTTGCGTGGAATGAAGCGCCATACGACGATTTTATCGAGCGTTAAAGAAACGCGATACTCCAATTCCGAGGACCGCACCCACAAGCTGGGCCGCGATAAAAGGAAGGATGGAGTGAGGCGCAATGCCAGCGTATGTATCGCTCATGGAACGCGCAACGGTCACTGCTGGATTAATAAAAGAGGTTGATGAGGTGAAGAAGCAGGCGGCGCCAATCCACGCGCTTATAACCACTGGGGCGAATCGAATCGTCTGGTTTTTGCGCAACAGGGCGATTACGGCGATCAAACCGGCGGTGGCGATGACTTCACCCAGGTATTTGCTCATACCGCTGCGGTCGTGATGTGATGCAAAAACGAGGGGTTTGTTAAACATGAAGTTTGCGGTGATGGTACCGATTATGGCGCCACTCATTTGAGCCAGGATGTAGCAACCAGAAAGCAGGGGCGAAATCTGGCGACGCCAGAGTTCAACGAGCGTGACGACGGGATTGAAGTGCGATCCGCTTATAGGGCCGAAGACGGTGATGAGAACCGCCAAGATAGAGATAATGCAGAAGACGTTAATCATCAACCGAACGCCGCCATCGCTGCTGATATTTGTAGCCATGATGCCGGAGCCAATGATGGTCAACAGTAGTAACGCTGTACCAACGAATTCCGCGACAATCTTTCGAAGAGCGCTCACTTCAGAAACCATGTCTTGAGGATAGTGAAAAGCGCGATGGCATACAGCACGGCGGCAAAGGCGCGGCGCAGATGTGTAGCAGGTACCCGCTTGCTGAAATGAGAAGCGACGGTCGAGACAATGACCGCAGAAATAGCGATTGCAGCGGGAATTGACCACCGAATTTCGTGCCAGATCGAATGATGACCGAGAAAGGAGGTAAGGCAGTTAAGGGCAATAATGAGAAGCGAGGTGCCAGCAGCTTTGTTCTGTGGCGTATGAAAAAAGAGCACGAGAATGGGGATTGCCATGAAGCCACCGCCGATTCCAAAGATTCCCGTCATCGCACCAATCACCAGCGAAATAAGTAAGAGCAGCGCAAATGGAATTTTACGTTCCGGGCGATCTTTGACCGCACCGCGCAGCATGGATGTACCAGCCAGAATCAATACGACCGCAAAACCACCTGTGATGATCGAAGGTGCGAGTTGTTTTGCCAAGACTGAACCGCCAAGGTTGGTGACCAATCCGAGCGTCCAAACAGTGAAGGCTTCGCGATAGAGAACATCACGAGTTCGAGCTTTTGGAATTACTCCGAATAGCGCTGCAATAAATACAACTGCGAGCGAGGCGGTGGTGGCATGAATCGCGGAGTAATGAAAGAGGTAGAGCAATATCGGAACGGTCAACATTGCGCCGCCAGCACCTACCAGACCGAGCACCGAGCCGACAAAGGCGCCACTGAGCAGCGCAAGCAGAATGTCGGCGTAGGCGTTCATGGCGTTATCGTGCCAGTTAATTCTTTCCAGAAAGGGGAAAGCCCCAGAAATCGTAAGTGAATTCTGGGGCTTTCTTTACTGCTAGGTATTGCTAGGTATTGCGAAGTACTGCTAGGTACTGCGGATTACTTCCAGAGTAGTACGTGTGCCTTTGAGATTGACCAACCGAGGTTGACGTTCATACCGTTCTTGTAGGTCAAGCCAACGACGATCAAGAGTGCGCCAGCAATAGCAACGTTCTTGAAGAAAGCGATGCTTTCGTTCTGCTTTGCAGTCGCATCTGTCTCTTTCCAGAAGTTGTGGAAGAGCACGCCAGATGACAAGAGGAAGAGGACGATCAAGATTGCGCCAAGGTCAACCCAGACGCCGAAGAAGACAAAGAGTCCGCCGACCAAGATAACAAGGCCAGAGAGAAGAACAGAAAGCTTTGCAGCTGGAACCTTCTTGTATTGTGCATAACCGGTCATTGCGCCGACCTTGGTGAAGTGAGCGATTCCGCCGTTGATGAAGAGAAGCGACGCCAAAACGCGACCGATAGCCAAGAGAGTTGAGTTCATTGCATTCCTTTTCTTTATGGGGGCCGTGCCACGTTGGCAGACCCTCGATGTAACAGCGTGTGTTACAGATTTAAGATAAATCTTTTTGGTTGAATCTTCAACAACTTTAGGGGTGTGTTCCCAGCCTTTACCCATGAGTAAGGCTGACTCACGCTCAGATTTGGCCCTACTTGCGCCTGTCAGTGGGGGGAGTTATCTTTCGAACATATGTTCGAACAACCCGCCTCCGCCCCCGTTCCTGACCAACAGGCTGCGCCCGCGTCGATTCCGTCAGCTCGAGTTATTCCCTCAGCTCAAGTCCTGGCCCCTGAAGGGGAGCCACTCGAGTTCATCTACAAGGGCAAGCGCTTCCATATTCACGCCATCGTCTCCAGATGGCGTGAATCCGGAGGTTGGTGGAATCGAATCGGCGATGGCAAGAACCATCTCCAGGACGAACTAGCGATCTTCGACGACGGCGCTCGCGCTATCTGGCGAGTAGAGGCAGCCCCCGAGGGTGCGCTCTCCACCTTTGAAATTGAATTAGATGAACTAACCAACAAGTGGTTGATTCGCCCTACCTCTCGTCCGCAGTAATAGTTGTTGCAATAAAGAGCCTGATATCCCATGACCAGTTTTACCCATTTACGAGTAACCAGTGGTTACTCCTTCAAATATGGAACCGCTCAACCCGAAGAGCTGGTCGAGCGAGCCGCTGAATTTGGAATGCGGTCGCTCGCTCTGACCGATCGCGACAATATGGCTGGCGCCATTCGCTTTACACAAAGCTGCGAGAACTCTGGAATCACTCCGATCCTTGGCGTGAATATCAGCTTCCTGCAGAAGAAGTTTCGAATCACTCTGCTCGCGCAGTCCGGCAAGCTTGGCTCGCTTTATCGTTTGTTATCAGCGATTAATCTGGGCGGCTCGCCTTCTGGTGAAAATATTTTGAGCTATGAGCTGCTCGAGCGATTCGCTGATTACGCTAAAGATGTAGTTCTTCTCCATGGTCCAGATTCGCAACTATCCACCGCAATCGGGCGACGCCGTTACTCCGAAGCGATTTCCATTTATAACTCGACTCGCGAAATATTTGCGGCGCAAGTCATCGAAGTCGTCTCTCACCAAATTGCTGGCGACGCGCCCTTCAGCACATCACATGCCGCAAAGGCACTGGGCTTTGCGCGTGATCACGGTCTGCCGGCGCTTGTAACCAACGCGACCCGGATGCTTGATCGCAGCGATGGCCCAATCGCAGATATTTTGGATGCAACCCGCAATCTCGTGCCGTTAAATCATCGCCATATCGAGCGCCGCAATAGCGAGGCCTATTTCAAAGACGCTGGCGCCATGTCTCGGATTGCAGATGAAATTGCTCGAGCAGCGGGGGAGCGAAGCGGTCGGGCGCTGTTAGCCGAGACGGCAATGTGGGCAGAGCGGTTCGAACTCTCACCCCGGACGGATATCGGAATTGGCGAAATTCATTTACCAGAACCGAGCGTTGTTGGTTCGCGCAATCACGGCGAGATGGCAGAACAACTCCGCGCTAGATGCGAGAGTGGTTTGCATCGAAAATACCGTGGTGCAACTTCGGTGACAGCAGCAGAGCGGCTAGAAGAAGAGCTAGCGACGGTTCGCACCTTGGGATACGAGTCATATTTTCTTACCGTGGCAGATATTGCGGAGATGGCGCGTGAGCGTTCGATTCGGGTTGCGGCGCGCGGCAGCGGCGCAGGATCGCTGATCTGTTATCTCTTAGGAATATCTGGGGTGGAGCCGCTCTCGCAAGGTTTGATTATGGAGCGCTTCTGCTCGACCCTGCGCGGTGAATTACCCGATATCGATATCGATGTTGAGTCGCATCGTCGATTAGAGATATATGACGCAGTCTTTGCTCGGTATGGTGATTCCGATTGGAGCAGGCCCAACAATCAATCCCGAGTCGCAACC
Source organism: uncultured Actinomycetes bacterium (assembly GCA_903938735.1). Taxonomy (GTDB): domain Bacteria; phylum Actinomycetota; class Actinomycetes; order Nanopelagicales; family Nanopelagicaceae; genus AAA044-D11. The sequence goes on from CAJAEK010000004.1 coordinate 7,665, forward strand.
GTGGCTATGGTGGAGACCTATCGAGCTCGCCATGCGATTCGCGATGTCGGCGCCGCGCTCGGAATCCCCGCTATCGAAATCGATCTCATCGCTAAATCCTTGCCGCATATTCGTGCCAGCAATATCTCAAAGGCGTTAGCAAATCTGCCAGAGCTCAAATCTCTCAATCTCAATACGCCGTTGGTGAAAATGGCGATTCATCTCGCCGGCAGATTAGATGGTCTGCCTCGCCATTTAGCGATGCATCCCTGCGCAATTGCGCTCTCGGATATCACCGTGCATGACCGAGCTCCGATGCAGCGCAACCCGAGCGGCTATCCGATGGTTCAGTTCGATAAAGATGATGTCGAAGCAATTGGTCTCTTGAAGCTGGACGTGCTGGGCGTCCGCATGCAATCCGCCATCTCCTATACCTTGGATGAGATCGAGCGAGTAGAAGGCGATGCCGTCGATATTGATGCAATCACCCTTGATGATAAGAAGACTTTCGATCTGATTAAATCGACCAGAACGCTAGGAATATTTCAGATTGAAAGCCCTGGTCAGCGCGAGCTTGTCGGCAAGATGGCGCCCGATTCCTTTACGGATCTGATTATTGATATCTCGCTCTTTCGGCCGGGTCCAGTGAAAAGCGACATGATCACACCTTTTCTTAATTATCGGCAAGGCGTTCCGAACCGCTCTGGGCAATCTGCTAAACCGGAAATTCACCCAGACCTGATTGATGTTCTGCGCGATACCGAAGGCGTTGTCGTCTTTCACGAGCAAGTTATCCGCATCATCGCCACGTTAACTGGAATCACTTTGGCCGAGGCGGATGAGAAACGGCGCGAACTCGGAACGCTGGAAGGCCAACAACGAGTCTGCGATTGGTTCTATCCGACCGCGTTATCTCGTGGCTACTCCGAGAAAACAGTTACTCACATTTGGGAGATTCTTCGCTCCTTTGCTTCATTTGGTTTCTGCAAAGCGCATGCCGCAGCTTTTGCTCTGCCGACCTATCAATCGGCATGGTTGAAAACCCATCACACCGCGGCATTTCTCGCTGGCGTTATGACGCATGACCCCGGCATGTATCCCAAGCGATTGATTGTCGATGAGGCGCGGCAATGGGGAATTGAAATTTTGCCGATGGATATCAACCTTTCCGATAAGAGCTATCGGGTTGAACGAGTCGCTCAATCAACTCGCGTTCCGTATGAAGCGCCAGACTTATTGAGCACTGGCGCATCGCTCAACTTGCCTGATGCACGCGGCTACGGAATTCGAATGTCGATTGCGGATATTCAAGGGATTAGTGGCGCAGGAATCGAGAGCCTGATTGCGGGGCGACCATATATCGACCTCGCCGACTTTGTTTACCGCGCTGGTGTCAGTCGTCCAGTGACCGAGGCGTTGATCATGGTGGGCGCTTTTGATTCCCTACACATCGGCGCCGCTATTAATCGCCGCGATTTATTGCTGCACCTTCAAGATTTGTATAGCCGAGTAGGCGGAAAATACTCAGCAGCTTCCACCCAGATCTCACTTGAACTAGGCCTGCCAGAACTCGCACCGAGCGGCCTGCCGGATTTGAGCGCAGGTGAGCGCGTTTCACATGAGATGCAGTTGTTGGGGATTGATGTCTCGCAGCACATGATGGCTTTCTATGCCGAATTCTTAAATCATGTTGGGGCAATCAAGTCATCGGATGTGATTCATCAACGATCTGGCCAATCGATTCTCGTTGCGGGCGTAAAAGTAGCGTTACAAACACCACCAGTTCGCTCGGGTCGACGGGTCATGTTTCTTACTATCGATGATGGCTTTGGCTGCAACGATGCAACCTTCTTCGAAGATGTTCAAGAGAGCACCGCGGCTTTGCTTCGCAACGGCTCGCTCTTTTTAGTTAGGGGAGTGGTGCGTCGAACCGGTCCTCGTGGCGTATCAATTCGCGCAACCGCGGCCTGGGATTTAGCCGATTCGTATGAGAAGTGGCGTAATCTCGCCGTTGATGACCAACGAATTCCGGGAAGCCTCCGACATGCTTGAGAACACCATTCTTCATGTCGATATGGATGCTTTCTATGCATCGGTGGCCGAAAAAGATGATCCATCGCTACGCGGCAAAGCAGTCGTCGTGGGAGCGGGAGCGCGCGGGGTAGTGCTCTCTGCAAATTACGAGGCGCGTAAATTCGGAATTCGTGCCGCGATGCCGGTCGGTCGAGCCCAGCGAATGGCGCCCCACGCAATCTTTGTCGCGCCCGAACACCATCGCTATGCCGAAGTATCAGAGACCATCATGGAGATCTTCCGTTCAACATCGCCATTAGTCGAGCCCATCTCACTCGATGAGGCATTTATTGATGTAACAGGAGCAAAGAAATTGCTTGGTACCGGCCGCGAAATCGCGCAATCTATTCGCGCACAAGTACTGGAACGCGAAGGCCTCACATGTTCTGTTGGAATTGCCTCAACTAAGTTCATCGCAAAGCTCGCCTCTGGTCGATGCAAACCCAACGGCGTACTCGAAATTGCAACCGACCGAGTGCTCGAGTTCTTGCATCCGCTGCCCGTTAATGCGATTTGGGGAGTGGGGCCAAAGACAGCAGAAGAGCTTATGAAGCTTGGCCTGCATACGGTGGCCGACGTAGCGAACACGCCTCGCACCACTTTAATTCGCGCCTTAGGTGAAGCTACTGGCGCTTCGCTCTACGAGTTAGCGTGGGGTCGGGATTATCGCGACGTAGTCTCCGATGAACCGGATAAAAGCATCAGTGCTGCGGAAACATTCTCCTATGACATCGAAGATCACGAGATTATTCTTCGGGAGCTGTTGCGCCTGACCGAAAAGGCGACGCATCGGTTGCGCGAGCGAGATATGAGCGCTCGAACAATCACGATTAAAGTTCGCTTCGCCGATTTCAAAACGATCAATCGCTCCAAGACGGTGCCGCTACCCATCAGCGGAACACAAGAGGTCTACGAGATTGCGAAGAAATTATTCCAAGCGCTCAAACTAGATCGAGCGCGTTTGCGCTTGGTAGGGATAAGTCTTGATGGACTTGTCGATGGTACGGATGGCCCCGAACAATTAGAAATGCGATTCGATGGAAATGAACGCGAGAAGGGTTGGCGCGAAGCAACCAAGGCGATAGACGAAGCGACGGGTCGCTTTGGCATGGGTAGTGTCCGACCCGCTCGACTTTTTAAGCCTAAGAAGCCTGGCTCCGACCCTGAAGCGAGCTAGCTGCAGCGCACGAGCTTAAAATTTGGACTTTCGCTCCCACCCGCTCTGCTCTATTCTCTGGCTATGCCTCTCTCCGACCACGAAAAACGCCTATTGGCGGAGATGGAAGCTGCACTGCAGCAGGATGACCCTCGCCTCGTCTCCACATTGACGGGCAAGGCACGCACACGAAAGGCCAGCCGGGTGCTCACTGGCGCGGTTACCGCGTTGGCGGGCATGATCATCATTCTGACCGGGCTCGTTGCGAAGGTAGTTCCGCTCGGCATCGCCGGTTTTATCGTGGCGCTCGCCGGAATAGTCCTGGTCTTCTCGAACCTCTCACTATTCGATGACGGTGCATCACAGGCTGTCGCCAGCCCCAAAGGCCCCAAAAAAGGCGGCTGGAGCGCTCGCCTGGAAGAGCGCTGGGAGCGCCGAAACAACGATCAATAACTTTTAGCCCTTCGACCACACTTCTA
>CAJAEK010000005.1 GCA_903938735.1 uncultured Actinomycetes bacterium
ATTGATACCGAGCGCGGCGCAAAGGTTGCGGGATCTCGTTCGTATTACTTGACTGGCCCTGGCGCCATGTTGGAATTCGCACTTGTTAATTTCGCAATTGCATCGGCCACGAAGGCTGGATTCACTCCAGTTATTCCGCCAGTTCTTGTGCGTCCGCCAGCAATGGAAGGCACTGGCTTTCTTGGCCAAGCAGCAGAGAATGTTTATCACCTCGAAGAAGATGACATTTATTTAGTAGGCACCAGCGAGGTTCCGTTGGCTGCTTATCACATGGATGAAATCGTCGATAGCTTGCCGATTCGTTACGCCGGATATTCATCATGTTTCCGTCGCGAAGCCGGAACATACGGCAAAGACACCCGCGGAATTATTCGCGTGCACCAATTCGATAAGGTTGAAATGTTCTCGTTCGTAAAGCCAGAGGACGCCGCCGAAGAACATAAGCGCTTATTGCAATGGGAGAAAGATTTCTTGATTGCTATGGAAATCCCGTTCCGCGTGATTGACGTTGCCTCTGGCGATTTGGGAGCGAGTGCGATTCGTAAGTTCGACTGCGAAGCATGGATTCCAACCCAGAACGCGTATCGCGAAGTCACCAGTACTTCTAACTGCACCGAGTTCCAGGCACGTCGCTTAAACATTCGTTACCGTGATGAGAACGGCACGAAGCCGGTCGCAACCTTGAACGGAACGCTTGTAGCGATTCCACGCATGATTGTTGCGATTTTAGAGAATCACCAGAACGCGGATGGTTCGGTCAATGTTCCTGCTGCGCTACGCCCATTCATGGGAGTCGACACATTACTTCCGGCCTAACCGCGATTCCGGGCCGTCGCCCGAAGTTAATCGCAACTGATCTTGATGGCACCGTCGTTCGCCATGACTACACAATATCTTTACGCACCATCGCCGCAATCAGCGCGGCCCACGAAGCTGGCATCGAAATCTTTTATGTCACTGGCCGACCACCACGGTGGATGGCTGAGATTAAAGAGGCCTTCGGAATCGGTAAGGCAATTTGTGGCAACGGTGCAATGTTGTTTGACTTAGAGAATGAAAAAGTTGTTGAAGAGTGGCTTGTGCCAGTCGACACTCAATTCGCGATCACAAAGGCGTTGCGGATTGCGATTCCTAATGTCTCGTTCGCGGTAGAAATCGATGGCACATTCCATCGCGAGAAAATCTACATTCCAAAATGGGATGCTGGATTAGACAATGTCGGTGTAGATGTGGCGGAAGATGCGATGACCGCACCTGCACTAAAGATTCTTGCCAGATGCAGCGACGGTTCACTCTCGTCCGATGAAATGCTAGCGATTGCAACACCAGCGCTTGCAGGAATTGCGAATGTGACTCATTCGAATGCCACAGATTCGTTGCTAGAAATTTCCGCGCTCGGAGTCAGCAAGGGTGCGACGCTGGCAAAGATGGCAGCGCGAGCCGGAATTGATGCCGAGGATGTTGTCGCTTTTGGCGATAACCCCAATGACTTCTCGATGTTGGAATACGCCGGCCGATCATGGGCTATGAAGGATGGTCACCCAGATGGCCACAAGCATGCAAAGTTTGTTGCGCCGCCGCATGACCAAGATGGCGTCGCACAGATCATCGAGCAACTCATCGAGCTGCCGCTTTAAATCCCACTCGGTTTTGTGAGTCAGCGGGGCAGACGGTAAGTTAGCCCA
>CAJAEK010000006.1 GCA_903938735.1 uncultured Actinomycetes bacterium
GGTTCGATTCCTTTGCCTTCATAGAGATGAGTGCGACCAAGAAAAACCAGCGCACGAATAGTGCGGCCATTCTCGATTAAATCGTACGAGCGAATAACGCCACCATGACCGGCAACCGTGGGTGCGAGAAAACCAGGAAGTGAAGTTGCAGGAAATTCATGTGTGGGTGTGCCAAGCGCATCGGCCGCTGAAATCCAACCGGAACCCATAACGAGCGCAACATCGTGCTTCTCTTTGCCGGTTAGCCGTGCAAGCTCTGCGGCTGCTGCTTGGGCTGTACCTAGTGGGTCTGAATATAAGTCGGCCATAGGGCTAACTTATCGCCTTTGAGCCCGGTTCGTGAAAGCGGTTTAGTTATCAGCGTTGCGAGTAGGACGTTTCGCAAGATCTTCTAAGTAATCCACAGGGGCGCCAGCAGCTATTGCAGCATCAACGATGATTGACATGTATTGCTTGCTGGGCAGGCCGCCCTCGTAACCATTTAATACGTAGAGAAAACAGAGTGGCTCGCCATCAAGAGTGTGGACGCGAACTTTAATTTTTCGATAGACGTCCACAGCGACGCCTTCCCACTCATCAAGGGCACGTTCGTCTTGTGGTGTTAAATCGTAAAGCGAGAGAAAGACGTGCTCTGTGGGATCTTCCACGACTGTCGCGAGTGCGCCGTCCCAGCCAATATCGTCGCCACCAAAAGTTAACCGCCAACCTTCGAGATAACCGGTGCCGCGATGCGGTGAATGTGGTGCGCGTTCGTGCATGCGAGCTGGATCCATATTTGATCCATATGCCGCGTACAAGGTCATACTGGAATATTAGCCCTCGATGACGCCCTAGCCCTCGATGACGCAGAGAGTTTGCCCGCTCGCGACCGTTTCACCGACGCTCACGTGAAGCTTGCTGATTGTTCCCGCCTTATGCGCGGTCAACGGCTGCTCCATCTTCATAGCCTCAAGCACGACAATCAGCTCGCCAGCTTCGACGCGCTCACCGTTGCCTTTAAGAACTTTAACCACGGTGCCCTGCATCGGGCTGTCGACTGAATCGCCGGCGACCTTGCTCACGGCCGCGCTCTTGATTCGATGGCGCTTGGTCACAGGTTCTGGCTCGTGCAGTTCGACTTCAATGCGATGGCCGTTTACTTCAGCGATGATGCGTCGTGACGCCGCCTTAGTTTCCGCGACTCCAACCTTGAAGGAGAACGGTTCAATCTGGTTATCGAATTCGTTTTCGATGTAGCTGGTGTACACCTTGAAATCTTCGGTGAAGTTCGGGTCGTTCACAATTGCCTTGTGGAACGGCAGTGCCGTTGCTAAGCCACCGATATGGAATTCTTGCAACGCACGACGAGCACGTTGGATAGCTTCCGCGCGAGTAGCGCCGGTAACAATCAACTTGGCGAGTAGCGAATCAAAGTGTGAACCGATGGTGTGACCATGATCAAAGCCGGCATCGACGCGAACGCCTGGACCTGAAGGTTGCTCCCATTTGGTGATGGTGCCGAGCGATGGCAAGAATCCTTTGCCAGGATCTTCGCCGTTGATACGGAATTCAATTGAGTGGCCACGAACTACCGGGTCGACAGGGGAGATTGCCTCACCATCGGCGATCCGGAACTGTTCACGAACCAAATCAATACCAGTTACTTCTTCAGATACTGGATGCTCTACTTGAAGACGGGTGTTTACCTCGAGGAACGAGATTGTTCCATCCACGCCGATCAAGAATTCGCAGGTACCAGCGCCGATATATCCAGCCTTCTTCATAATTGCTTTACTGGATGTGTAGAGCTGTTCAATTTGAGCATCGGTCAGGAATGGTGCGGGGGCTTCTTCAACCAGTTTCTGGTGACGACGTTGCAGCGAGCAGTCACGGGTACTGACCACAACCGCGTTGCCGTGTGAATCGACCAGGACTTGAGTCTCCACGTGACGTGGTTTATCCAAATAGCGCTCGACAAAGCACTCGCCCCGACCAAAGCCGGTGATGGCTTCGCGAACCGCGGAATCAAAGAGCTCCGGAATTTCTTCTATGGTGCGCGCGACTTTCAGGCCGCGTCCGCCACCGCCATGAGCCGCTTTGATAGCAACAGGCAGGCCATGTTCTTTCGCAAATGCAACGACTTCGGTCGACGAATCAACTGGATCGATGGTGCCAGCAACAAGTGGTGCGCCGACTTCGGCAGCAATCTTGCGTGCAGATACTTTGTCACCGAGTGCGCGGATTGCGGCTGGGGGAGGTCCGATCCAAATGAGTCCAGCCGCTAAAACTTTCTCGGCAAAATCTGCGTTTTCGGACAAGAAGCCGTAACCGGGATGCACCGCATCGGCGCCAGATTTCTTAGCGATAGCAATAATTTTCTCTTGATCAAGATAGGTCTCGGCTGCAGATAAACCTTGTAGCGCATAGGCCTCATCCGCGGTCTCGACGTGAAGCGCGGTCCGGTCTTCATCGGAATAAATAGCGATGCTGGTGATGCCGTGATCACGCGCGGCGCGAGCAACGCGCACTGCAATTTCGCCACGGTTTGCAATCAATACGGATTTCATGCGGAGACCACCATTTCAGCGATATCGGGCCAACGTAGCCCTAATGTGTTGAATGCCCGACGAAGTAATGGAAGAGATAAGCCGATGATGCCGGTGTAGTCACCGTCAATTCGCTCAATGAAGGGCGCGGCTAAACCATCGAGTGTAAATCCGCCTGCAACGTTCAGTGGTTCACCTGAAGCGACGTATGCCTCAATCTCGTAATCGCTCATATCGGCGAACTTAACGAGCGAGGTCGAAAAGTCAGTTACTTCGGTCTGTGAAGCGCGATCGATAATGCAATGACCAGTATGCAAGTAGCCAGTCTTGCCGCGCAATTTCTTGGCACGGGCGATTGCGACATCGGCGGTCAGTGGCTTGCCGAGTGATTCACCTTCGAATTCAAAGGTGGAGTCGCATGCAATAACGATGGAATCGGCGGGTGCGTTATCAGCGACCGCATGCGCCTTGAGAATTGCCAGGGCAATCACCATCTCTTTAGGGGTAAGAGCGAGGATTGCTGGATCTTCTTCATCCACGCCGCTGACCATGATGATTGGGCGGATGCCAGCGCTTTCGAGCAATCGTTTGCGCGATGGTGAAGCCGAGGCCAAGACAACTGTGCGAGCCATTAAAAAGTCTGCTTCCAGTTGCGGGGCAGCGGTTGCTGAAGCTGCGACTTGCGCCAGAGGCTTGCGCGTTCAGGCTTCTTCGCCACAGGTTTGCGAATCACTTTTGAAAGCGCCGCTAACTCTTCGCGCGAAGGATTGCCCTTCACGATGCTAAAACGCTTGTTCATGTTAGAGCGGAATATTTCCGTGCTTGCGTGGTGGCAATGAGACGCGCTTATTGCGGAGCGCTTCGAGCGCCTTGGTAATTTGATTGCGAGTCTCTTGTGGCTCAATCACAGCATCGATAAATCCGCGGTCGGCGGCGATATAAGGATTGAGCAGGGTATCTTCGTAGTCATCGATGAGCGCCTTGCGGGCAGCTTCAACATCGGATGCCGCAGCGAGCTCTTTGCGATACAAGATGTTTACCGCGCCTTGTGCGCCCATAACAGCAAGCTGAGCGGTTGGCCATGCCAAGTTAACGTCTGCGCCCAAATGCTTAGAGCCCATAACGATGTACGCGCCGCCATATGCTTTGCGGGTAATGACTGTAATAAGAGGCACTGATGCTTCGCCATATGCGTAGATCAACTTTGCACCGCGACGGATGATGCCATCCCATTCTTGTTCGGTTCCAGGCAAGAAGCCGGGCACATCGACCAAGGTGACGATCGGAATTCCGAACGCATCACAGGTGCGAACGAAACGAGCTGCCTTTTCGCTGGCATCAATATCTAGCGTGCCGGCAAGTGCCTGTGGCTGGTTGGCGATAATTCCCACGGAACGACCTTCGATTCGGCCAAAGCCGACCAAGATATTTGGCGCGAAGAGTGCGTGGACTTCGAGGAATTCGGATTCATCCAAGATGGCCTCAACAAGTACACGCATGTCGTACGGCTTGTTGGGGTTATCAGGAATTAACGAATCGAGTGCGCGATCCGATGGCGCAACATCTGCGCTCTCGGTTGCAGGCAACACAGGTGATTCGTCCATGTTGTTGCTAGGCAGATACGAAAGAAGCGCCTTGACGTAATCCAGCGCATCTTCTTCATTGTTGGCCAAGTAGTGAGAGTTACCGGTCTTGGAGTTGTGGGTAGCGGCGCCACCGAGTTCTTCCATTTCGACTTCTTCACCGGTGACCGCCTTGATGACATCTGGTCCGGTGATAAACATATGAGAGGTCTCGTTGACCATAATTGTGAAGTCCGTGATGGCTGGTGAATAGACCGCACCGCCGGCGCATGGACCGAGGATCACGGAAATTTGCGGAATCACGCCTGATGCACGGACGTTGCGCTTGAAAATCTCGCCATACATAGCGAGGGAAGCCACGCCTTCTTGAATACGGGCACCACCAGAATCATTGAGACCTACTAGTGGAATTCCCGACTTCATGGCGAAATCTTGAATCTTCACAATCTTCTCGCCGACGACTTCGCCCAGCGATCCGCCATAAACGAGGAAATCTTGGGAGTAGATGGCGATGGTGCGGCCATCGACAGTTGCGTATCCGGTTACAACGCCGTCGCCATAGGCACGGTTCTTATCCATGCCGAAGTTGGTGGAACGATGGCGAGCAAAGGAGTCGAGTTCTACGAACGAACCAGCATCAACGAGTTGGGCGATGCGCTCGCGTGCGGTCCACTTGCCCTTTGCATGGCGCTTCTCGATTGCTTCAGGTGTTCCGCTGCTCTCGGCTTCAAGGCGGCGTCGACGTAGATCAGCAATCTTTCCGGCGGTTGTACGAATATCATCAGTCACGGTCATACGGTACTAGTCCGAATGCCGGTTGAGATACTGGGGTAACGCGATATGTCGCATTTGCTAGATGAAAGTGCGATATCCCACGCGCTTGCTGGCAGCTACTGGCGGGTATCGGTGGTGCAGGAGACTCCATCAACACAGACGATGTTACGCGACAGTACGCCGACACATGGCGATGTCATTGTCGCTGAATACCAATCCCAAGGACGAGGCCGTTTAGATCGCACTTTCGAAGCAGCAGCTAACACTGCACTGCTCTTTTCTTTTTATGTCGAACCACAAACTTCAATGGAACGATTTACATTTCTTCCGTTGCTTGCCGGATTGATAGTTGCAGAAACGATTAACCAAAAATGTGCGCCAGGATTTTCAACAAAATGGCCGAACGACATTTTGTTCGGTGAGAAAAAAGTTGCTGGATTATTAGTCGAACGTTGTGGTGATGGCGTCATCGTCGGAATCGGAATCAACACGAGCATGTCTGAAGCTCA
>CAJAEK010000007.1 GCA_903938735.1 uncultured Actinomycetes bacterium
AGCTCGTCCGTAACCGAAATTCCGAGCGCCTCGGTTAGGCGAGAGTACAAATCAGACCTCGAGAACCTGACGACGGTTATAGGTACCGCAGGTTGGGCAAGCAACGTGTTGGAGCTTTGGTTGCTGGCACTGTGGGCACAACGCTGTTGCTGCTGCGGTTGTCTTCCATGAGCTGCGACGATGACGGGTACGTGATCGGGACATCTTTCGCTTTGGGACTGGCATGGGACTTCCTCATTCTTCTCTTACAGCATTCAGCTGTGCCTTTAAAAAGCCCTCTCGGGCAGACGAGAAGTATCCCTCATCCGGCGGGGGATGTAAAAACGGGGGTCAGGCAGAACCTGAGCTATTCGGGTTGCTCGGGCAGCTTCAAGCCAGCGAGCCCAGCCCAACGAGCATCGATGACCTCGTGCGCATGGTCCTCGGGCAGGCTCTCCCACTTTTCGCCGCAGTCCGGGCAGAGGCCCAGGCAATCAGGCGAGCAGAGTGGATTAATAGGCAGGTTCAAAATAATGGCGTCGCGAATCGGTCCTTCAAGGTCGATCTCGTCGCCATCCATCTGACGCAACTCATCCTCGTCATCAAGCTTTTCGGCTTCGTCTGCATCCTTGGCGCGCTGAGATTTCTTCTTCTCTTTTTTGCGAGCTTGGCGGGGATCTTCAGCATATTCAAAGAGTTCAACGAAGTTTTCGTCGATATCGAATACGACTTCATCCAAGCAGCGGCCACACTCTCCCACCGCTTCAGAAAGAACATTGGCAGTAACCAATACGCCTTCGGCAACTGATTCGAGCTTCATTTCAATGTCGATCGGCTCGTCTTGTGCAATCGCCATGACCTCAAAGCCGAGCGGTTCATGCAGGTCAATGACCAACCGAACCTCGCGCATTTCGCCCGGGCGGCGCGGCAAGTCGTGAGTGTTGTATATAAAGGGGCTTTTAGACATCGAAATAATCTATTTACTTATCGGAGAGCTCGGAGAGCGCGTGCTTAGTCACTACGCCGCCCAGCTTGTCTCGACCACGATTAACAACATCGAGCGTCTTATTAAGAACAACCTCAAGCGTGGCAAGGCGTGAATCGATATATGAATCAATCTCTGCTCGTTGCTGACGAGCCTCTTCTTCGACTTCATCCAAAATGCGTTGCGATTCCTTGCGGGCGCTGGCTACGATCTCGGTTTGCGAGATCAAGGTTGCAGCTTCTTCGCGAGCGAGTGCGATGAGTTGATCCGCTGCCGCGCGAGCTTCATCCAAAATCTGATCTTGTTGACGCAAAATTTCTTGCGCGCGATCGAGGTCTGCCGGGAAAGCGACCTTCACCTGATTCAAGACATCAATCATCTCGCCCCGGTGCACGACGCAGCTAGCGGAGAGCGGTACACCACGCGCCTCCTTCACCATCGTGATGGCTACTTGCACTTGTTCAATAACGTCCATGGCGGGCCTCCTGCTTACTTCTTCTTCGTTTCGGCCAAGCGGGCCTTGAGTCGGATCAGAGTGGGTGCGGGTAGATAGCTGCTGACATCGCCGTCATAGCTCGCTACCTCTTTGACGAGTGATGACGAAATAAATGAATGCGACGGTGCGGTCGACATAAAGAGCGTTTCGATATTTTGAAGCTGAAAGTTAATTTGCGACATCTGAAGCTCGTAATCAAAGTCGGTGACCGCGCGCAGACCTTTAATGATGGCGCCAATCTCATTCGCTTTGCAGTAATCCACCAAAAGCCCCGACCACGAATCAACCTTCACATTCGAGTATTTGGATGTCACTTCTTGAATCATCTCGATCCGCTCTGAGACCGTGAACAGCGTCTGCTTGGTGTGATTAACCAAGACCGCAATAACGACCTCGTCAAAGAGCGAGCTGGCGCGCTCGATGATGTCTAGGTGCCCAAAGGTAATGGGATCAAAAGATCCGGGGCAGACAACGCGCTTCACGGCAAAACGCTAGCAGGTCGGCCACCGTAGAAGATACTTCCCTGCCCATATGAGCGTATCTTCTCGAGTTCAAACGGCGCGGGCCAGGTGAATGGCTTGTTCTTCGTTTCGCGCTCCACCGCAATCAATCCATGCGCGCGCAACAGTCCGCGCTCGTTGATGATTGCCAACATCTCTTCGATCTCTTGATTGTCCAGGTTGTACGGCGGATCCATAAAAATAATGTCGAAGTCAATATTGCTTGCGGTGCTTAAGAACCGATGTGCTGATGTTGCAATGACGTGAAAGCCGCCATCGACATTCTTTATCGATTGAAAATTCTTTTCCGCCAACGCCGCAGTGAATTCGTGCTGTTCGACCGAATAAACATCGGCCGCGCCGCGCGAGAGCGCTTCAGCACCCACCGCACCAGAACCCGAGAAGAGGTCTAGAAAATTGAGTCCGTCCATTGAACCGAATTCAGATTCCAAGGATGAGAACAAACCTTCGCGCGCTCTATCCGATGTGGGGCGAGTTGTTTCTGGAGGCGACAACAAGGTTTTGCCCTTTGCCGCGCCGGCGATGATGCGCATAGGACAAGAGTAACTTCTTAGCCCTTATCGATGAAAGTTGCGCTCTCGGCGCTGCGAATCTCCGCGACTTCTGCCGCTAATTCGGGAAAGCCTTGCAACGTGGCATCGGCAGCGATCATCGTGGTTGCAACCTCGCGCGCTTGGGCAATCACATCTTCATCTCGCAATACCCGCAGAAGTCGAAGTGCGGAATGCGAACCGGATTGTGACCGTCCCAGCACATCGCCTTCACGGCGTTGTTCAAGGTCGACGCGAGAGAGTTCAAATCCGTCCAACGTACTTGCAACGGCGTTCAGTCGTTCCATCGCTGGCGTCTCTGATGCAACGCTGGTGACGAGCAAACAGAGTCCCGGCACAGAACCGCGACCGACGCGACCACGAAGCTGATGTAGTTGCGAAACACCGAAGCGATCCGCATCCATAATCACCATCATCGAAGCGTTGGGAACATCCACGCCAACTTCAATCACGGTCGTTGAGACCAAAACATCAATCTCGTGCGCGGCAAAAGCCTTCATGGTGGCTTCTTTTAGTTCAGCCGGTTGGCGTCCGTGCAACGGCGCAATCTTCAGTCCCTTCAAAGGGCCGGTCGCTAATTGCGGTGCAAGTTCTTCCACACTGGTCATCTGACCTTGTTCTGAAACTTCTTCTTCGTCAAAGGATTCGCCGAGCAAGCGTGCCATCGCGCGGTCGGCATCGGTGATGACCGATTTCTCGTCTTTCACGTTGGGAGTAATACGCGGCGCCACGATGTATGCCTGATGACCCTTCGCCACCTCTTCCTTGATGCGCTCCCACGCCCGATCGACAAAGTGCGGCTTTTCCAGCGTTGCTACAACGTGGGTAGTGATGGGTGAACGCCCACCAGGGAGCTGGCGCAAGGTGCTGACATCCAAATCTCCGAAGATTGTCATAGCAACGGTTCGCGGAATTGGGGTCGCGGTCATCACGAGCAAGTGCGGCGGTAGCTGAGCCTTGAGTCGCAACGCATCGCGTTGTTCGACGCCGAAGCGGTGTTGCTCATCCACAACAACTAAGCCCAAATCTTTAAATTCAACTCCGGTCGACAACAAGGCATGAGTTCCAATAACTATGCCGGCCTCGCCAGAAGCAATCCGAGCAAGGGAGGCCTTCTTTGCGGCGGTGGACATGGATCCGGTCAAGAGCGCGACTTGCGTGCCCACCAATCCTCCTGTCAATGTGCCGGCTTCGGCCAGATCGCCCATCAAGCGAGTGATTGTCGAGAAGTGCTGTTGCGCCAAGACTTCAGTCGGAGCCAATAGCGCTGATTGTCCGCCGGAATCAATCACGGACAACATCGCGCGCAGTGCCACTACGGTTTTACCCGAACCAACTTCGCCTTGCAGCAACCGATGCATCGGGTGTGGCTTCTGCATATCGCTTTCGATTTCAGCAATAACTTCTTTCTGGCCATCTGTATATGAGAATGGCAAGCGCTTTTCGAATTCCGCAACAACGCCGTCGAGCAGGATTGGCCGTGGCGTTGCGCGCTGCGCCGATACCTCTGCCTTGCGCTGTGCCAGAACAAGTTGCAATAGAAGCGCCTCATCGAAGGTCAATCGCTCACGAGCCCGTTCTTCGGATTCCATATTCTCGGGCTGATGAATCTGGCGATAGGCCTGATCGAGTGTCGGAAAATTGAAAGACTCGGCGATATGTGCGGGCAGATAGTCCGCGATGGGATCTAACGAATCCAATACGAGCTTCACGCATTGCTCGACTTTCCACGATGGAAATTTCGATGCTGCTGGATAGACCGGCAGATACTTGCCAGCGAATTCGGAGACCGCGTTATCGATATCGTCGCCGTCGGGAATCAATTCATAATCGGGGTGCGAGAGTTGTCGCTTGCCATTGAATGAACCGACCTTGCCCGCGAACATTCCGGTGCGACCGACCTTCAATTC
>CAJAEK010000008.1 GCA_903938735.1 uncultured Actinomycetes bacterium
CACCTCATCAGTGGTTCGAACATCCACGATTGAGTAGCCCTGGGATACCCTTTCTTCAACCTGGCTCCATTGAACTGTAGGCGTCAATCCGTCGAGTACATTTTCAGAGATATACCCCAACATATTGACAGGATCTTTTGCTGAACCAAATGGCGGCGCGTAGGCAAGTTCGAGATCTGCTAATTCGGGGGCCGTGATACTGCCACGCATTGCAGTGGCGATCACATCAATTCGCTTGTCCACACCTTCCTTGCCAACTCCCTGCACTCCAAGTATTTGATGAGTGTCCGGATCAATCAAAAGCTTTAGTGACATCCCTTGCGCACCAGGGTAGTAACCTGCATGCGAAGCTGGATGGCTGTGGATAGCTAGAAAATCCCGACCAGCGACCTTCAATCTCTTTTCATTCCAACCAGAAGTAGCAACCGTGAGATCAAATACTTTAACAATCGCCGTTCCTTGAGCATCTACCGGCCTAACTTTTCTTCCAGCGATGCGGTCGGCAATAACTCGGCCATGGCGATTTGCAATATTTGCTAGCGGGACGAGAGCGGCACTTCCATCAATCGAATCAATCTTCTCTACAGCATCACCAACCGCATAGATAGCTGAATCGCTCGTACGATTGAATTCATCGACTTTTACTCCCCCACGATCGCCGATTTCCAGGCCAGCCGCCTTTGCAATAGTTACTTCCGGACGCACGCCAATCGCCATAATGATAAGTTCAGCGGAAATTTCCTCGCCATTTGCAAGAATTACTGAATCATCGGTTATCGAAGCAAGTGCTGATCCAAGATGGAGACCGACACCATGTGAGATCAATTCATGATGAACAAAAGTTACCATTTCCGGATCGAGCGGCATCAAAACTTGATCTGCCGCTTCAACAATTGCGGTTTTAATTCCACGGTGTACGAGGTTCTCCACCATCTCCAGGCCAATAAAGCCTCCTCCGACCACAACGGCTGAGGAAGGTTTCTTGATTACAGTTTCAAAAATCCTCTTCACATCCTCGACATTTCGAAGTGATAGCGACCGTTCAATCCCTGGAAGATTAGGTCGAATAGGGGAGGCACCAGGACTGAGCACCAAATAGTCGTAGGAGAGCGAGTACTTATCGCCATCCACATGATTGAGGATTTCTACTTGCTTTGAGGCGCGATCAATGGTGAGAACTTCTGATTTGGTGCGAACGTCTAGACGAAAACGCTTCCACAAGCTTTCAGGGGTCTGGAGGAGAAGAGATTCTTCCTTCTCGATGACTCCGCCTACGTAATATGGCAATCCACAGTTCGCGTAAGAGACAAAACCGCTCTTCTCGATAACGGTGATATCTGCACTTTCATCAAGACGGCGCATTCGCGCAGCAAAGGACATGCCACCAGCAACACCACCAATTACAACGATTTTCTTCATTTTCACGCCAAACTCAGGAATAACTTCAGTAATTTTTCAGTTACCGCTTTTTGATCTCGGCGGCCCTCAACAATGCACTCTTCGAGGCTCGCCGATATCAAAGTGAACGCGGCCGTGTTTACAGCTTTAGAGACCGCGGACATTTGGTGAACAATTTCTTCACAGTTGCGCCCCTCTTCTAGCATGCGAGCCACGGCGCCGAGCTGGCCTTGCGCACGCTTTACTCGCGCTGATATTGCTGAAATTATTTCCTCATTTTGAAGAACATGAGTTGGGTCTCTTTTAGCCACAGGCGTCACTATCCCTTCTTCTCCATAGGATGATGACCTTTTCGTATCATCTTCATCATTTTTATATTAATAGCCAAAAAGCGTCGTAATTGAATAAGGATATTCTTGCGCTGTCGTAAAGTTTTCTCAGTTGGAAGTGGTGCCCGAGAAATAACTTCGTTTGGATTTTCCATTGATTTCTTCTCTCTATTCCGGAATCATGAACCAACCAAAGCGACCTTTGGCTTTATAAATGAACAAGTAATGTAGAAGAAGTTTGATCCAGTGACCAGCTAGGCCAATTTCCCCAAAAGTCTCAGCCTCACTTCTTCCTGTGTTTGGATACTTAATATGGTCCGGAACCACGGGATACATAGTCATGGAAGCCGCTGATCCTCGCCGCAAACCAGAGCCAGCCGATGCCACGCATGCTGCACCCATATCTGACATTGAAGCCGAAGATACATGCGCATTGGCTCCATTTTTTATGAGTTCTCGAATGCTCATTATTGCCGTTTTCCCCATAATTCCCGACGGCATACCGGTGCGAGGAGGTGATGGTGCAATCAATGTTCCGTTGGGAGATTTACGTGGTTTCGATATTTGATGTGGAGGTGCGAAAGCAATTCCAACCGCAAATATATTTGGATAAATTGAATTTCGATAGGTTTTCGGCCAATCTGATGCCGTCCACTCTTCATACGGTTTTCCTGAGTAGTCCGCATCAACTTTCATGAACCCTGATGATGCAAAAATTTGATCTGAAATATCTACCCCATTTTTATCGATAGCTTTTAGATCAACGCCTCGGAAGGGGGGAAGTAGCATTGCAAAATCAAATTTAAGAATGTCTTTGGTACCGTCAACAAGTTCATAGTGAATTTCATTAGGTTCGACCTTCTCAACATGTGCCCCGAGAATTGCTCGAATCCCTCGCTCGCGGAAGAGGGATTCCGTCCACATCTTTGAGGAAGTTTGGAACCCTTGTTGAGAGAAAATCAGGCCACCAACTCCGAAATCACCTAGTTCATATTCGTTAGTAATGTAAGTGATTTCAGCCAAATCTCGTACACCCGCCAAACGTACTTCGTGCTCGACATTGAAGGCATACTCAAATGCGGCCCCTTCGCAGGTACAAGTTCCATGACCTACGCCAACCACAATAGCCTGTCGCTTACCCGACTTCATTACTGAAATGACATTTGCTAATGACTTCGCCGCCTGTTCAGCATGGTCATAAGTACAGACCGAAACTGTGTGGCCGTCAGGTCCTAGGCCAGGTGTTGCTGAAAAATTTAGCTTTGGACCTGTTGCGTTTACGAGGAAGTCATATTCGATTTTTGCAACTTCGGCGTTGTGAGATGGGTCTGTGTAAGTGACTTGAACATAGCCAGACCTGGTCTTCGAGTCACCTTCGGGATGAATTTCTTGAGCAAAGGCCTGATGAAAAATGATCCCTTTTTTCTCGTAGACAGGTTTAAGGGGAAATGTCACTTGCTCAGCGCTCATCCTTCCAACGCCAACCCAAATATTTGATGGAATCCAGTTGTACTTTGAGTTCGGCGAGATAACTATGATTTCGTTCTCATTGCCCAGCATCCTCTTCGCATGTAAAGCAGCGGTATGACCTGCTACTCCCGCACCAAGAATTATGATTCTAGCCACTTTGAAACCCCCATTGGTCTATCACTATAAGAGCATACCCCTAGGGGTATATTATGGCAAATAGAATTTTGGGAATGAGTGCTGGCACCTAACCATGCTTACAAGAAGGGTTCCCCTTCCCTTAGCATCACTTGTGTAATCAAGTTTTAAAGCGAGGGATGTAATGCAACGGCATCGAATTCAAAGCATGCTCTTAGTTATGGCAAGTGTCTCTTTGGTTGGGTGGATGATCTATATTCTAAATGCCCTACCAACCTCTTATCGTGCCGAACATTGGAATGTGGCATGGTTTGGATATGACTTCGCAATGCTTACTACCCTTATCGCAACAAGCTGGGCGCTATGGAACAGACGGCAAGCTTCGATCCCCGGAGCAATGGTTTCAGCGACTTTCTTAGTTATTGATTCTTGGTTTGATGTAATCACCTCTAATCCAGGTTGGGATTTTAGACTAGCAATTTCCTCAGCCTGCTTCATTGAAATTCCAACTGCCTATGTACTGGTCCGATTCAGTAAAAATGCAATTCGCCACTCTATTCATAATGCCCATTCTCGAGCGGGCATGGATGCTCTCAGCCCTTCAATTTGGAAGACCCCGCTGATGATTTTCGAGGATATATAAAGAAGAGTCGCCCTATAAGCCGGATCCTGTCCATCACTTGCGTGAGTGGATCACCATCCATCTAGTTACGCAATTGCTCACGTAATCAAGCGACCTACCTGATGACTCGAGCGAGCAGCCCTCAAACGTCATCTTTTTGGTCTTGCTCCAGGTGGGGTTTACCTAGCTATCTGTATCACTACAAATACTGGTGGTCTCTTACACCACCGTTTCACCCTTACCGATTTCTCGGCGGTCTGTTTTCTGTGGCACTGTCCCGCGGGTTGCCCCGGGTGGCTGTTAGCCACCACCTTGCTCTGTGGAGTCCGGACTTTCCTCGGTGTATTGCTACAACGCGGTGATCCAGGCGACTCTTCAGTGACCTAAGGATACTTGAGGTTCACATTACCCCGATACCCTTCGCGCACCATGCAGATTCTTCTTCCACCCAGCGAAGGCAAGAATGAGCCCACTAGGCGCAAAGCGCTCGTGTGGGGTTCGCTCTCATTCCACACAGAGCTCACCGCAGCACGCACCACGGCACTAAAAAAACATTCAGAAGTGGACTACGCCCACTGTGATCTTGCAGCCAACGTCTATAGCGGAGTTCTCTACCAAGCACTGGATTACCAATCTCTGTCCGCTGCTGCCCAAGGGCGTGCAAATAAATCCATCATCATTATCTCTGCTGCCTTTGGAGCGTTGCGTTTGACCGACATCATCCCGTTCTATAAATTCAAAATCGATCCGTCAATATGGAGGAAACCGCTGTCTCTCGCGCTATCTGGCATCGATGACCAGCTTGTCGTGGATTGCCGATCTTCGACCTACTCCACCGTGTGGACACCCAACCCACTCAATACCGTGGGCATACGCGTGTTCCAAAAAGTGAATGGCCAGTTGAAAGTCATCACGCATATGTCCAAGCTGACCCGGGGCGAAGTTACGCGTTATCTCGTCTCGCAAGCCAAAACTCCGCGCACTCCGCGCGAGCTTCATCAATTATTAAACAAGGAATTTAACTGTCGGCTTATTGCACCGGAAGTTAAGAAGAGCTGGTTTATTGATGTGATTGTTTGACGGCGGCGCTGCGCTCGGACAAACTCTTGAGTGCGCGAAGCCCGTCGGAAGGCCAAATCACAATTGTTGTAATACTGCAGGGCGCAATGTCGATGTGATAAACGCCATTAATCTCATTGTTAACCACCAAGCTAGCCAGCGTCTTAATAACCACATTATGGGTGACGACCAAAACCTTTTGGCCTGGATAATCCAGCGCTAACTGGTTCAGAGCTGGCTCGGTCCGCACTGCCACATCGTCGTGTGACTCCCCCGTGCTGCCCGGGCGAGCAAAGGGCGATGAGACCCACTCGGTCCACTCGGATGGATAGAGCTTCTGAACTTCGGCAACGGTAAGGCCATCCCATTCACCGAAGGATCCTTCGCGCCATGCCTCATCGAAATGAATATCGCCACCAGTGGCCTTCTGAATAATCTCCGCGGTCTCGCGCGTGCGCTGCATGGGTGATGCGATAAATACATCTGGCTTGCGTCGCGCCAACTCAGCTGCAACGGCTTCTGCTTGAGCTCTGCCTGCATCACTGAGTCCTGGATCTGAACCGCCTGAACCAGAAAAAGCGCGAGAAGGTGTAAGCGGCGTCTCGCCATGTCGCACTAAATAAATAGTGGTAGGAACTTCACCCGACACAACTCGTTCTGTTAGAAAATTAACTTGCTTGCTCTCGATCGGCGCTTCATCACCATCAAGCGCTTTATTGGCCAAACGATCGGCATGTGAATTCAAGTCACGCGGAATCCACTTATATGAAACAAGATGTGCTGGGTGGGCCTCGCGGGCGCGCTTAGCGAGCTCTCGCATATCCGGATGCTTAATCTGCCAGCGGCCAGACATCTGCTCAACGACCAGCTTGCTATCCATAGCGACTTCAATGGTTGCTTCTGGATCGATGCTGTGAACCTTCTCCAGACCAGCAACCAATCCGCTGTATTCCGCAACATTGTTCGAGGCGATACCAATCGTGGCATAGAGCTCGTGGAGGATTTTTCCATTCTCAGTTACCACCGCACCGTAAGCAGCAGGGCCTGGATTACCGCGCGAACCGCCATCGGCAGTGATTTGAAATGTGTGCGCCATTAAATCCGAACCAAAATTCTGCGGCACTCCTCGCATCGCAAGACTTCGTCACTCGCCAAGGTCTTAATTCGCTCTACTTCAATAGCGTTAATAGCCAGATGACAGCCATCGCATTTATTTCCAACCAATAGCGCCGCGCCAACGCCGCCCTCTTTCGCCGCAATCTTTGTGTAGAGGTCGAGCAATTCGGAACCAATCTTGGGCAATACCAAGGTGCGCTCTGATTGGCGCAGCGCAATCTCTTGCGCAATCTCGGTCTTCGCATTTTCGATCCGGATATTGAGTTCGAGCTCCAACTTTACTAGGCCCTCTTCGTCGCTCTTCAACGTTGCTACTTTTTCTTTCGCGGCATCGTGGCGCATCATGATTTCCAGCTCGCCATCTTCGAGTTCGGCCTTGCGCTTCGCCAAGGTAACCAACTCGTGCTGCAGTGTCTCTAAATCTTTTGGTGAACCGGTGCCGGCCGCGAGCCGCGCCTCATCTTTCTTCATGCGATCTGCAACTTGTTCGACATCAACTTCGCTGCGACGTAAATCGATAGCGACATCCGCAAGCTCTGCTTCAGCGACCGCCAACTCGGCAGCGCCAGCCGCAAGCCGCGTTTGAATAGCTTTGATTTGGTCGTGTTCGGGCAGATTCTTCAATCGATTGTTGGCTGCCATGATTGCGGAATCAATGCGCTGAAGCTCCATTAGCGCGGATTGTTCTTCAACCGCGGCTTTCATGGCGCTCCCTTACCTTTTTCGAACGGGCTCTGGTCGAGCTCGAGTCGGATCTATGTATTTGTGTGAACTGGTGGGCACTGAGGGTTTCGAACCCCCGACATCTTCGGTGTAAACGAAGCGCTCTACCACTGAGCTAAGCGCCCAATTCAATACCCGTGAATTCTAGTGGATAAATCCAACCCTAGGAAACTCAGGTAGTGAATGGATGTGAAGTGCGGGCTAGAGAGCTGCGAGCGCCGCCTTGTATTCACCCAGATTTCGAGCGTCACCGAGGCCATTGACCACGCTCCAGCGGACGATGCCTTCCTTATCGATGATGAAGGTGCCACGTAATGCGCATCCGAGATCGGCGTTGAACACGCCAAATGCCTTAGCTACTTCGCCGTGTGGCCAGAAATCTGCCAAGACCGGGAACTTGTAGCCCTCTTGTTCGGCAAAGACTTTTTGCGTGAACATTGAATCGCAT
Organism: uncultured Actinomycetes bacterium; assembly: GCA_903938735.1. Classification (GTDB taxonomy): domain Bacteria; phylum Actinomycetota; class Actinomycetes; order Nanopelagicales; family Nanopelagicaceae; genus AAA044-D11. Next base: position 7,301 of record CAJAEK010000008.1, read on the forward strand.
GAGATCGCAAGCAGCTGAACGCCGTCATTCTGGAATGCAGAGATGTCGTCGCGAAGCGCACACAACTCACCAGTGCATGTGCCAGTGAATGCGAATGGAATAAAGACCACTACTACGTTCTTCTTGCCCGTGAAATCTGAAAGCGAAACCTCTGCTCCAAATTGATCCTTGAGTGTGAACGACGGAGCTGGAGAGCCGACGGCTAGTGTCATTGTGAAGACCCCTATTTCTTAGAAGATTTACGAGCTACTAATTTTGTTGCGGTCCAATCCGCGCCAGCTGCGAACGATACCGTCTGCGAAAGACCTGCGGTGGGTGCAGCATCTTGAATATCACTTGGCTCGACGTGTCCGTCACGGCCGGCCTTTGGCGTCATCAACCAAATCGGGCCGATCTCACTGAGATATGTAAGGGCATCGACTAACTCGTCGACTAAATCGCCATCGTCCTCGCGGAACCAGAGAAGAACAGCGTCCACGACTTCTTGGGCATCGCCACCGATAAAAGGAGAGCCAACGCGCGCGGTGATAGCCGCTCGAAGCTCGGCATCGCAATCGCCATCGTGGCCGATCTCGAGAACCAAGTCGCCCGCGATCAACCCCAGGCGTTCAATGACCAGCTCTGACCCCATAGGGGCACATCCTCCTCGCTTCGCTACCGCCCGGCGACCAAGCGCCGTGGCTACGTGTCCTAGTCCACTCTCCTTGGCGCCAGATGGCAAGAGATTCAGGGTTAAATTTCATGGAAAGATAGGCCCATGAGCACAAATTTCGAGGCGCCCGATAACTTCATCGACCAGCTGATTGATATCGACCCAGCGGAGACCGCTGAATGGCAAGAGTCGTTTGATGCCGTCC
>CAJAEK010000009.1 GCA_903938735.1 uncultured Actinomycetes bacterium
AGACAACCTGGCGCTCAAGATTGCTGAACTCGTTAAGGATGGCCGCATCAAGGGCATCGCCGATGTTCGCGACGAAGGTAACGAACGTCTTGGCCAACGCTTAGTCATTGTTCTTCGTAATGACGCTGTGCCAAAGGTTGTCCTCAATAACCTTTACAAGCACACCCAACTTCAAGATTCATTCGGCGCCAACATGTTGGCCTTGGTCGATGGTGTTCCACGGACCCTGCGCATCGACGAGTTCATCAAGTACTACATCGATCACCAAGTCGAAGTTATTGTCCGCCGTACCAAGTACCGTCTGGCAGAGCGCGAAAAGCGCGCCCACATCCTGCTTGGTTACCTGAAGGCGCTCGACGCACTTGATGCCGTCATCGCCTTGATTCGTGCCTCCTCTTCATCCGAAGAAGCGCGCACCGGCTTGATGAAGTTGCTGGATGTTGATGAGATTCAAGCAAATGCAATTTTGGATATGCAACTTCGTCGTATCGCGGCACTTGAGCGCCAGAAGATCAACGACGAATACACCGAATTAATGGCAGATATCGTCAACCTCAACGAGATTTTGGCTTCCGAAGCAAAGCAGCGCGAAATCATTAAAGTAGAGCTGATTGAGCTCGCCGAGAAGCACGGGAACGAACGTCGCACACAGATCATTGTTGGCGACAGCGACCTATCGGTTGAAGATTTAATTCCAGAGCAAGATGTGGTTGTCACCATCACAAAAACCGGATATTCCAAGCGCACCAAGGCCGATATGTATCGATCACAGCGCCGTGGTGGCAAGGGCGTTAAGGGCGCTGCTCTCAAGCAAGACGATCTCGTTGACCACTTCTTTGTCGCATCCACCCATGATTGGTTGTTGTTCTTCACCAACAAGGGCCGCGTCTATCGCGCAAAGGTGCACGAGCTTCCTGATGCCGGCCGAGATGCACGTGGCCAACACGTAGCAAATCTTTTGGCATTCAAACCCGACGAATCTATTGCGCAAGTCATCGCTGTTCCGAACTACGAGGCCCAGCCATATCTCGTTATCGCGACAAAGTCCGGCATCGTCAAGAAGTCGCCACTGGTTGAATACGACTCACCACGCTCTGGTGGTTTGATTGCAATTAACCTGAAAGAGAACGACGAGGTCGTATCTGCCGCCTTGGTCAGCAATAAAGATGAAATATTGTTAGTCTCGCGCAAGGGCATGTCGCTGCGCTTTACCGCGGATGAAGATTCGCTTCGCTCCATGGGTCGATCCACCTCTGGTGTTATCGGCATGAAGTTCCGTGGCGATGATGCGCTCTTAACAATGGCAGCCATCACCGAGTCTTCAACTCCTAAATTTGTTTTCACCGCTACTGATGGCGGATACGCAAAGCGCACGCCTTTGGATGAATATCGCCCACAAGGTCGCGGCGGTATTGGCGTGAAGGCCGCAAAGATTGATGAAGATTCACGCGGTGTTTTGGTCGGCGCAATGATTGTTGAAGCCGACGATGAAATCTTGGCCATCTCCTCATCCGGCACAGTCATGCGAACTGCATGTGCTGAGATCCGTGAGACCGGTCGAGACACCCTTGGGGTTCGGCTCGTGAACCTCGACGAGGGCGTCTCGGTAGTTTCGATTACCCAAGTGAAAGATGTGGAGGAAGAACCGGCTCAATAGGTGAAAAAGGGTCAAATTCCCCAATTTGGGGGGTCCCGATTTGTCAGGTAGCCTTCACCTTCCGCTAAAGTGCGGGCCTATAGCTCAGCCTGGTTAGAGCGCTTCCCTGATAAGGAAGAGGTCGGTGGTTCGAGTCCACCTAGGCCCACTCTCGCCAGCACTATGACGGGGACTTAGCTCAATTGGTAGAGCGCCTGCTTTGCAAGCAGGAGGTCAGGAGTTCGATCCTCCTAGTCTCCACAAGTAACAACTCGAGAAATCCTCGCCCAACCCGCGGGGATTTTTTATTTAGAACTCGGTAACTTTCACGACACGACCAGTCGAACTGTAAGTGGTCCATGTTCCTGATTGTTCACCGTTCTTAAAGTAACCAGTGCGCATCACTGAACCATCGATTCGATAGAACTTCCAGAGGCCGTTTAGTTTTCCAGCCTTGTATTTGCCCTCTGCCTTAACGCCACCATTCTTGTAATACTCGACGAATTCGCCGGACTTCTTAGGATACGAAGCATTGATCTGCTCCAGCCGGGTCAACAAAATTTTCTTTAAGAGCGGCTTGGGAAATGGCTTATCAACATCAAATTGAATCGTTCCTTTGGAAACAACATATTTCGAGAGGTCCTTGGCCAAATGTTCGGCTACCGCACCTGAGGCAGGAAACAAACTGTTGTGATTCTTAAATGCCATCACATGGCAGAGGTTGTCATCGCCGATTTTCAAGGTTGGCATATTCCATGCAATCGCCCGAGTGGCCTTGGGAAAGAGCGCCTCAATCGCTTTGACGGTATCCAGCACAGCCTTCTGTTGATCTTTAGGAAAAGCCTTCAACACAGCTTGAAAATTCATGGTCGCCATTGCCTCAGAGTACCGCCGGCCTTTTCCAGAGTTGCTTAGGCAGGTCAAACGAGAAATACTTTCCGTCTATTCAGGATCCATCCGAAAGGCACACATGTCTACAGCAACCTTGCACACCACACTCGGAGATATCACCATCGAGTTGTTCCCCAACCATGCGCCCAAGACCGTCGCTAACTTCACTGAGTTGGCCGAGGGCAAGCGCGACTGGGTCGACCCAAACACTGGTTACAAGACCAATGCAAAGTTGTATGACGGCACTGTCTTTCACCGCGTCATCGATGGCTTCATGATTCAAGGCGGAGATCCAATGGGCACCGGCATGGGTGGACCGGGATATCAGTTCGCGGATGAATTCCATGGCGAGCTCCAGTTCGATCGCCCATACCTGCTTGCAATGGCAAACGCTGGACCTGGAACAAACGGATCACAATTCTTCATCACTGTTGTCCCAACCCCACACCTCAACCGCAAGCACACCATTTTTGGTGAAGTAAAGGACGAGGCATCACAGAAGGTTGTCGATGCAATCGCAACCACAAAGACTGGTCCACGTGACCGTCCAGTGACTGAGGTGAAGATCAACTCAGTAACAATTACCGAATAAAAAGTACTTTTATGCAAAAGAAGCAGTCGTTAACAACAACGCTTATCGTTGTTATAACGACTGCTTATCTTTTGGGCAGCGGACTATCAATACTTGGTAACTCGGTTGTTCGGCCATTGCTACCGAATTTGCCGGATCAACTAGCGCTTTTCTATGGCGGTCAATACAGCAACGGATACTTCCCAGGCGTATCAACCGGCCAGTGGTATCGCCTTATCACCGTTGTCTTGGTTCATGCCAGCTTGTTACACATCGCCTC
>CAJAEK010000010.1 GCA_903938735.1 uncultured Actinomycetes bacterium
AAGAGCGGATGGCCCTTGAGTGATTCGACCACCGCGACCACGCCGTCGTGCCGGCCAACCCGCAGGTTGTCCCGTTGCGCGATGTCGTGGGTCAGGATGACGCGCGAGTTTTGGCCGATTCTGGACAAGACGGTGAGCAGGACGCCGCGTTCGAGCGACTGCGCCTCGTCCACGATGACATAAGAATCGTGAAGCGAGCGCCCGCGGATGTGGGTCAGCGGCAAAACTTCAATCAAGCCGCGTTCGATGATTTCTTCAATCACGCTTTCGCTGACCAGCGCGCCTAAGGTATCGAAGACCGCCTGGGCCCATGGCGACATTTTTTCGTTCTCGCTGCCCGGCAGGTAGCCGAGCTCTTGGCCACCAACGGCGTAGAGCGGGCGGAAGATGACCACCTTTTTATGTTGCCGCTTTTCTAGAACAGCTTCGAGACCAGCGGTCAGCGCCAAGGCTGACTTACCGGTTCCGGCACGGCCGCCGAGCGAGACGATGCCAATCTCTGGATCCAACAAAATGTCGAGTGCGACCCGTTGTTCGGCGCTGCGACCGTGCAAGCCAAAGGCGGAACGATCACCGCGCACCAAGACCAGGTGCTTATCGGGTGTCACGCGAGCTAGCGCGCTTCCCTTTTCGGAATGCAAAACAATGCCGGTGTGGCAGGGGTGCTCTTTAGCCAACGGGTGCGCTACTCGGTTGGACTCATAGAGGTCGTCAATCACCGAACCGGATACATCGGCTTCAACAATGCCGGTCCAACCGCTGGTGGCTGCAAGCTCTGCTCGATATTCCTCGGACTCAACGCCAACTGATGATGCCTTCACGCGTAAAGGAAGGTCCTTGGTAACCAAGACAACCTCGCGACTCTCGGCCATCAGGTTTCGGGCAATCGCCAAAATTCGGGAATCGTTCGAGCCATCGCGTAAGAATCCGGCGGGCAGCGATGATGGATCCGAGTGATTGAGCTCGACCTTCAGGGTGCCGCCTTGATCATTCAACTTAATATCTTCATCCAACCGGCCATGCGCAATTCGAAGGTCATCCAAGGTGCGCAAAGCGGCGCGGGCGAAATATCCGAGCTCGGGGTGGTCGCGCTTGGTCTCTAATTCACCAATCACGGTGATCGGGATGATGACTTCGTGTTCGGCAAATCGGGATAACGCCGCCGGGTCCGCCAATAAAACGCTGGTATCTAAAACGTAAGACTTGCGACCTTTGCGACTGGTTGCCATTCGCACAACTTAAAACTAATTAGACACGCCGCCCGCGTGACACGCGCGGTTCGAAAGTAAATTTCTGGTGTCGAAAGGACGCGGGCTAAACGCCGAACCGGCGATGGCGCTGGCTATAGGCGCGCAGTGCCCGCAAGAAATCGACCCGGCGGAAATCAGGCCAATACGCCTCGCAGAAATAGAACTCGGAATGCGCGGACTGCCACAACAAGAAGCCGCCCAGGCGTTGCTCGCCAGATGTGCGGATTACCAAGTCGGGGTCGGGCAAGCCGGCCGTATACAAATACTTACTGATCTCATCCACGTTGACCTCGGCCGCGATCGCCTCGGCGCTCTTGCCTTCCTTCGCCTTGGCGGTGACCAACGCCTTCACGGCATCAGCAATCTCATTACGGCCGCCATAGCCAATCGCGACGTTAACCATCACGCCTTTTATCCCTTTGGTCGCGGCAGCAACGTCGTTCAACCGATTCTGCAGATCCTGCGGCAAAAGCTCCATCGAACCCACGGGCCGGATTTCCCAACGACGGCGACGCCCCAGGTCTTCCACCGCTTCCGCGATGATTTCCAACAACGGCGCGAGCTCATCAGCTGGGCGGTGCAAATTTTGGTTCGAGAGCAACCACAAGGTCACGACTTTTACTTCAGCTTCTTCGCACCAATCGAGTAAATCAACGATCTTGGATGCGCCAGCCCGATGGCCGCGAGCGGGTGATGTGTCGCCACTTTCTGAAGGATTTGCTTTGGACCAACGGCGATTGCCATCCAGCATTACGCCAATGTGGTGCGGCGTCTGCGAGAAATCGAGCTGGCGGAGAAGACGCCGCTCATAGAGCGGATAGAGAGCGGACTTCAGCGCTGACTTAATGGCGCTAGGCGGTTTTTTGCTCATGGCGTGCTCGATATTCCTTAGCAGCGCGATTCTCAGCAACAAACGAAGCGATTGGCAAGGTGCCGGCTAACAAGAAGAAAATCGTCGCAGAGAAGCTCTTCCGTGACTTGAGGCAGTAATGAAAGGCAGCCAATACGTAGATGGGATATGTGAAGCCATGCACGATCGGAATCCAGACTAAATGTGAGTGCAACGAATCGTTATGCACCCACCACTTGATTGGAAGGTCAACAAACCACAGAAGCAGCGACATAACGCCGGCCCAGAAGGCCATGAAGCGGAAGCGGCGAAATGCGCCATCGAATTGCGAATTAGCTGATGCTGATTGTGAACTCATGGCGCCAGCTTACTCCTGGTGCGTAGCAGTAACAGAGCGACGGTCGCGAATTCGGGTATAGAAAGGTAAGAAAAGAACGAGAACGGCCAACAACCACCAGACGACTACGTAGGAGATGTGTTGCCAATAGAAGCCGGCTGCGGGTTGGAGAAGTTGTGGCGCTGGCACTCGGTCGGCGCTGATGCTCTGGCCGTATTCGGTCGCTTCGTCGGTCGCAATTATGTAACCGTCATAGAGTGAAACGTTAGGCAAGCCAGCAAGCAATGACGGGTCTAGCCGCGAAAGTGTGGTGGCACTTCCGGTTGTGTGATCGGATGGTTGGCGCGGATACAAACGGCCGGTGACCACAACCGGATCGGTAAGTGTTTGTTGATCTATGCCGGCTAAACCGCGCACAACCAAAATGTCGCCAGCTTTATCTCCTGCTGTCGCACCTATGTGTAGCAAACGGACTTCGTAGGTCACAACTTCTTTTTTGCTTTTCAGCTCTTGATTCGGTGCGGTAAAAGTATGAGTGTATGTACCAGTCGCGCGGACCAAATGGTTAATGGCCAAGCCGCTTAAATCGGTTCCGGGTATGGCAACGCTAGCCAGCGAAACGATTGGCTTCTCTGGTTGTGGTTTAGCTGCATTGTGAACCGCTTGCGCCCGATGTAGTTGCCAGATTCCGAGTTCGTATGCGGTTACCGAAAGGCCAATCGCAACAATCAGCGGAAGAAGGTAGCCAAGCCGCTTAAGAGGTGAGTTTTTCTTAGTTGTTGTCATCAGTGCGATTATTCGCGCGCTTGTAGCGGCGATAGAAGCTGGTCAATAAAACTGCAACGCCAACCGTCAAGAGAATCATGATGAGCGAAGCGTAAAGACCTACATTGACGTCGGTGGTGGTATTTCCCATGCCCCCATTATTCATGGTCGCGGATAGAATTGAGCAATGAGCGGTTATCCCAACTTTCGGAGCGAGTCTGAATTCCTGCGCAATCGCTACGGAATTCGCACCGCTCGCTTTGGGCGTTGGGTTGGCCCAGCAATCACCATCGCACTGATTGGTGGTGGCTGGTTGTTATGGAGCGCCAATCACTACGCGACGCCTGATGTTCGATC
>CAJAEK010000011.1 GCA_903938735.1 uncultured Actinomycetes bacterium
AAGTTATCGCTCGTGGTTCGTCCGATCAATTGAAACAACAAGTTGGGGGAGAGCGCATCGAAATTGTTGTGGCAGAAGCAGACATAACTGGCGCTCGCGAGATCATGGATCGAATCACTAGCACAACGTCACTGCTCGATGCCGGACTTCGCCGACTTTCAGCACCCGTACACAATGGCAGCACCGCGTTGATGAATGTCATCCGCGAATTCGATGCCAAGGGAATCCATCCATTAGATATGGCGATGAAACGACCGTCACTGGATGACGTCTTCTTATCGTTGACCGGTCACGCCGCGGAAGAAGTCAGCGACGATACGAATACTGGAGCTAAAGCAAAGCGAGGTAAGAAGTAATGAGTACTTTCTTTCGTTCGTTCTCAGATGCACTGGTCATTACCAAGCGTCAGCTCCAACAGCTAACTCGTGTACCTGAAGTTCTGATTTTCAACACGATTCAACCAGTCATGTTCGTCCTCCTTTTTCGTTATGTTTTCGGAGGTTTAGGCGCAGGTATACCTGGTGGCTACGTCCAACTCTTGATGCCGGGCATCTTCGTGCAGACCGTCACCTTTACCTTGGCGGCTACCGCACAAGGATTAGCGGAAGATATGCAGAAGGGCTTGATTGATCGTTTCCGATCGTTACCGATTGCCCGTTCTGCCTTTGTTCTGGGTCGCACCTTGGGTGATGGCCTACTCAATATTGTCGTTCTGGTCGTCATGGGAATCACCGGATTTATCGTCGGGTGGCGTCCAACATCAGGCGCGCTCCATATTCTCTTCGGCTTCTTGATGCTGTTGTTTTTTGGCTACGCACTCTCGTGGGCGGGAGTTTTTGCTGGATTGATGGGCCGTGATGCGCGGGTAGTCGCCAACATCTCGTTCCTCTTCACATTCCCACTTACCTTCTTATCGAATGCATTTGCATCCACAACAACGATGCCCAAGCCGCTCCAATATTTTGCGGAATGGAATCCGGTCTCGACCATGGTCGCGGCCATTCGTCAGCTCTACGGCTTCCACAATAAATTCGGAGTGACCGCTCATTCGTTCCCGAGCGAGCATCCCATTCCGATGTCATTCATCTACATGTTCTTATTGATGGCAATCTTTATGCCGTTGAGCGTTCGTAAATATAAGAACGCATCTAAATAATTGTTATTTGAGAGAACTCGTATTTAGAAGTAGGTCTGCGCCTCGAGGATTGCGACTTTGAATGTCTTGCCGTTCGGTGCGGTGTAGTTAACGGTGTCGCCAACTTTCGCACCTAAAACAGCGGCGCCGAGTGGTGACTTCTCGCTATAGACCTCAACATCGTCGGTTGCGATTTCGCGCGATCCCAAAAGAAACTTCATTTCTTCGCCAGCAAAATCAACGGTGATCAACATGCCCTGACCAACGACACCTGATTCACCAGCTGGCGGTGTTCCAATATGTGCGTTCTCCAACATGTGCTTGAGCTGACGGATTCGGCCTTCAATCTTGCCTTGCTCTTCGCGAGCGGCGTGATAACCGCCGTTCTCTTTGAGATCGCCTTCCGCACGTGCAGCTTCAATCTTCTTGACGATATCGGCGCGACGAGGACCCTCAAGGTCAGCCAGCTCCGCAGCAAGGCGGTCGGCGGCTTCTTGGGTTAGCCAGGTCTGGGTCACGTGATCAGTCATAAGGTGGGAAAGTTTAGCGAGTTATGGACTAGCGCGAAAAGCCAACTGCACAATGGTCGATGCTCACGCTGACTGCCTTGAGCCGCGTGGGGATCACGACCATGCGGGTGGGGGAAACGCT
>CAJAEK010000012.1 GCA_903938735.1 uncultured Actinomycetes bacterium
AGTGGCGATGGCTGTGAAAATTTGTTGTCGATTCTTGGACCGGGCGAAATGTTCGGCGAGCTCTCGCTCTTTGATCCAGGCCCCCGCACCGCAACCGCAACCGCGGTCACCGATTCACGTTTGTTGGCGTTGGCTCATGATCAGGTTATTGGTTGGGTTACCCAGCACCCACAAGTGTCGCTTCAGTTACTCGGTCGATTGGCACAACGCTTGCGTCGCAGCAATGAAGTATTGGCAGACTTGGTTTTCTCTGATGTTCCAGGACGTGTTGCAAAGGCAATCATGGATTTGGGTTCACGCTTTGGTGTCACCAAGGGCGATGAGCTGCACGTCAATCACGATCTCACTCAAGAAGAATTAGCACAGCTTGTTGGTGCCTCACGCGAGACAGTCAATAAAGCGCTAGCTGACTTTGCGGGCCGAGGCTGGGTTCGCCTCGAGCCACGCGCGGTCGTTGTTCTCGATTACGAGCGCTTGTCTAAGCGCGGTCGTTAATTCTTTCTTAGTTACTTTAGTTCGAAGGTCAATTCGACTTCGACTGGGGAAATCAACGGCAACTCTGCAACGCCGATTGCACTGCGCGCTGCAACACCGGCTTCATCTCCCCACAACTTCATGAAGAGCTCTGACGCACCGTTCGCGACGAAAGGTGCATTAATAAATCCGGGAACGCCGTTGACGTAACAAACAATGCGAACAATCTTTGCGACGTTGTCGACATCATCCACCAAGTTAAGCGCAGCCATCGCGTTGAGTGCACAGACCTGTGCCATCTCTTTCGCTTGTTCTTGCGTTACTTCGCCGCCGACCTTGCCGGTGAATGGAATTGCACCATCGACCAACGGCAATTGACCTGCGGTGAAGACAAGCTTGCCGGTCTTAACAGCAGGGACGTATGCAGCGACTGGCTTTGCAGCAACAGGCAGCTCAAGACCAAGATCCTTTAACTTTGCGCGAATGCTCATAGTTAGTTGATCTCGCGCTTCATGTAAGCAACGAGTTGTTCACCGGTACCTGGTGCGGGAACAACCTGGACCAGATCCCAACCATCAGAACCCCAAGTATCCAAAATTACTTTCGTCGCATGTGATAACAACGGAACTGTTGCATATTCATATTTAGCCATTGAGAGCCGCCTTTACTAGTGAGGAAACGAGACCACCATCAGCCTTGCCTGCAATCTGTGGCTGAATCTTCTTCATTACAAGGCCCATTCCTGATGGACCCGATGCGCCGGTTTCGGTGATTGCATCGGCAATCAACTTCTTGATGGCATCTTCAGATAATTGTTCGGGCAAATAACGGGCGATTACGCCGCCTTCATTTGTCTCGAGTTCTGCCTTATCGGTGCGGCCGGCTTCGCGATATGCATCGGCTGCTTCACGACGCTTCTTTGCTTCGCGCGAAAGCACGGTGATGATTTCGGCATCAGACAAGGTGCGAGCTGCTTTGCCCGAGACTTCCTCGTTGGTGATTGCCGTCAAAACCATGCGGATGGTGCCCGAAGTCAGCTCATCTCGAGAACGAATCGCCTCGGTTAAATCGTGCTGGAGTGTTTCTTTTAGTCCCATAGCGGTATCTTCTCACGCCTATGAGTTATCAACTACGCGAAGTATCCGTACCGGTATTGCCCGCGGGACATGCCGATATTCGCGTTCTCCATTTCTCGGATCTGCATCTGACCCCAGCACGCAAGCGCGAGATTGCGGACATTAAGAGCTTCGCCGAATTGGCCCCTGATTTAGTCATCAGCACCGGTGATTTCTTAGCGCACCAGGATGCGGTGCCGGTCGTGCTCGAGGCGCTCTCGGGATTGCTAGATCTTCCTGGGCTATTCGTCTTTGGTTCCAACGATTATTACGCGCCACGTTTTAAGAATCCGCTGAACTATTTAAAAAAGGATCACGGCAAACGCGTGATGGGCGATGAATTGCCGTGGCAGGGTTTGGCATCGTCGCTCGAACAATTGGGGTGGATTAACCTCAATCACCACAAGGCATTCATCACTATCAATGACACGGTCATTGAAGCGCGCGGCACGGATGATGCGCATCTCAATCGCGACAACTATTCGTTAGTCGCCGGCAAGCCAGACAAGAAGGCTGATTTGGCGATCGGCGTTACCCACGCGCCGTACTTGCGATTGATTGAATCGATGACACAGGATGATCTTGATCTGATTTTTGCTGGCCATACCCACGGCGGTCAGGTTCGATTGCCGTGGTTTGGCGAGAGCAAAGCGTTGACAACAAATTGTGATTTACCGAATTGGCGCGCACGCGGTTTAACCCGTGGCGATAACGAACCGTGGTTACATGTCTCCGCTGGCATGGGCACATCGCCCTTTGCGCGGATTCGACTTGCGAGCCCACCTGAAGTTTCATTGGTGACGCTACAAGCCGCCTTCTAATTACTTTTTGGCTTTTACCAATTCGATATCGGCATCGACCATCAGCTCGGCTAGACCCTTCCAATGAGTCTTTGCCTTCCACTTAAGTTCGCGCTCTGCCTTTGATGGATCACCAATCAACGCATCTACTTCGGTAGGACGCACATAACGGCTGTCGAGTTCGACGTGATCTTGCCACTTCAATCCAACGTGACTAAATGCAGCATCGGCAAATTCGCGAACAGTTGCACCAACGCCGGTGGCAACAACAAAGTCGCCCGGCTTATCTTGCTGCAACATCAACCACATGGATTCCACATATTCCTTGGCATATCCCCAGTCGCGGACTGCGTCCATATTTCCGAGGAACAATTTCTCTTTGCTGCCTTGTGAAATTCGAGCGACCGCGCGAGTGATCTTGCGGGTCACGAAGGTTTCGCCACGACGTGGTGATTCGTGATTGAACAAAATTCCGTTTGTGGCGTGGATACCATAACCATCGCGGTAATTAACCGTGCACCAATAAGCCATCAACTTTGCCGCGGCGTACGGGCTGCGCGGATGGAATGGGCTGTTCTCGTTCTGTGGTGGTGGAGTGGAACCGTAAAGCTCTGATGTTGAGGCCTGGTAATAGCGGGTATCAACGCCAGCGGCGCGAATCGCTTCTAGCAATGCAACCGCACCAACCGCATCAACTTGTGCGGTGTATTGCGGCATCGTGAACGACACCTGCACGTGTGACTGCGCGCCAAGGTTATAGACCTCGGTTGGTTGAATCTCGCGAATCAAGTTGGTCAGGTTCACACCATCAGTGAGATCGCCGTAATGCAAAGTCAGCTTTGGGTTCGGCGCATGTGGATCTTCGTAGATGTGATCGATGCGGCCGGTATTGAAGGATGAGGAACGACGAATCAAGCCGTGGACTTCGTATCCCTTTTCGAGAAGGAGCTCCGTCAGATACGAACCATCTTGACCGGTAATACCGGTGATAAATGCGCGCTTGTTTGCCATTTACTTAGCCATCTTCTCTCGTTGGTAATACTCCACCGTCTGCTTAATTCCGTCGACGAGTGAAATCTGCGGGGCCCAGCCTAATGATTTAATCTTCGAAACATCCATCACTTTGCGTGGAGTTCCATCTGGCTTGCTCGAATCCCACTGCACATCCCCCGTAAATCCAGCGGCGGCAGCAATGGTTTCGGCTAATTCCTTGATGGTGACGTCTTCGCCAGAACCGACGTTGATGTGTTCATCCTTGTCGTACTTCTCAAGCAAAACGACAACAGCTTTCGCCAGGTCATCGACATGAAGGAATTCGCGCTTTGGCGATCCTGTGCCCCACAACTGAACCGCAGTGCCCTTCTTTGCGGCTTCGCTAAATTTACGAATCAACGCTGGGAAGACATGGCTAGTCTCTAAATCAAAGTTGTCATTTGGACCATAGAGATTTGTGGGCATCGCCGAAATCCATTTGTATCCATATTGCTTGCGATACGACTTGATTAATTCGATGCCTGCAATTTTCGCGACCGCGTATGCCGAATTCGTGGCCTCGAGCGGGCCGGTCAGTAAATATTCTTCTTTGATTGGCTGGGCGCAATCGCGCGGATAAATACAGCTAGAACCAAGGAATAAAAAGTTAGGTGTTTTGGCTGCATGAGCAGCGTCCATCAAGTTGGTTTGAATTTGAACGTTGAGGCTTAGGAAATCCACTGGATAGGTGTTGTTCGCACCGATGCCGCCGACCCGCGCCGCAGCGTCGATGATGACTTCGGGCTTGTGGGACTGCACGTAGTCGAAGGTCGCTTTGCGATCGAGAAGATCCACGACCTTGGAGTTCACCGACAGGACGGTTTCGCCGCGAGATTCGAGATGGCGGACGATGGCCGAACCGACCAGCCCGGTTCCACCTGCGACTAATACGGTCATGCCGTCAGTCTAGATGACGCGCGAATTACTTACTGAATTCGGCGGCAACAAGCTCTGCAATTTGTGCGGTGTTGAGCGCTGCACCCTTGCGCAAGTTGTCGCCACACAAGAACAAATCGAGCGAGTGCTTATCATCCAAGCTCCGTCGAACGCGACCAACCCAGGTTGGATCGGTGCCGACGACATCGGCTGGCGTTGGAAATACGTAATTCTCTGGGTCATCATGCAGCTTCACGCCATCGGCCTTGCTCAATACTTTTTGTGCATCTTTACGAGAAACCTTCTTCTTAAAGGTCGCGTGCACCGCCAACGAGTGTGTGGTCAAGACCGGAACACGAACACATGTCGCAGAGACCTTGAGATCTGGCATGCCAAGAATCTTTCGTGATTCGTTGCGGACTTTGAGCTCTTCAGATGAATACCCATCTTCTTTCAAGGAACCAGCCCACGGCACAACGTTCAACGCGAGCGGTGCAGGGAAAGGACCATTCTCTTTAATGAATGCCTTTGAATCACCGGCAACATCGCCAGCATTTGTTCCAGCGACGGCAGAGATTTGTTCGCGCAAGGTGTCGATGCCGGACTGACCCGCACCTGATGCGGCTTGGTAAGACGAGACAACTAGTTCCTTCAGTTTAAATTCGCGGTTCAACGCACCCATCGCAACAATCATCGACAGTGTGGTGCAGTTGGGGTTGGAAATAATTCCCTTGGGGCGCTTCTTGGCATCCTTCGGGTTTACTTCTGGAACAACCAGCGGAACCTTTGGATCCATGCGGAATGCGCCGGAGTTATCGACAACGACCGCGCCACGTGATGCGGCAATCGGCGCCCATTCAGCGCTGACTTCATCTGGCACATCGAACATTGCGATATCGATGCCATCAAAGGCTTCTGGTGACAAGGCAACGACGGTGAGTTCTTCGCCGCGACACCACAATTTCTTACCTGCGCTGCGCGCAGAAGCAATCAAACGAATCTCGCCATAGACATTAGGGCGCTTGGTCAAAATGTCGAGCATGACCGTGCCAACTGCGCCGGTTGCACCGACGACCGCGAGGGTAGGAAGTTTCTTTGTCATCGACCGGTTCCTCCATATACGACTGCTTCGACTTGATCGGCGTCGAGCTCAAAAGCAGTGTGGGCCGCCTTTACGCCGCGCTCGAGATCGCTTTCGCGACAGATAACCGAGATGCGAATTTCTGATGTGGAAATCATTTCGATGTTCACGCCGGCTTCAGAAAGCGCAGCGAAGAATGTTGCGGTTACGCCCGGATGCGAACGCATACCTGCACCGACCAACGACAACTTTCCGATTTGATCGTCGTATTGGATAGATGCAAAGCCGACTTCGCCTTGAATCTTGTTGAGGATCGCAGAAGCGTTAGCGCCTTCAGCCTTTGGCACGGTAAATGAAATGTCGGTCAATCCGGTTGCGGCGGCTGAAACATTCTGCACAATCATGTCGATGTTGACTTGTGCATCTGCAATGGCCTGGAAGATACGTGCGGCAACACCGGTGCGGTCTGGCACACCAACGACGGTGAT
>CAJAEK010000013.1 GCA_903938735.1 uncultured Actinomycetes bacterium
AGTTACATCGGTAAGATTCTTTGAAAACTCACTTTTGATTTTAGACACCTTTGTGTTCTCATACGCCAATTCAGAATCTTGCTGGGCGTTAAATTTTGCAACGTTGGCTGCCAGCGCAACAGGAGAAGTAAACGTGACAGTGAAAGCACCACTGGCGCTTGCAACAGATGAGCCAGCGAAGCCATGACCGCCTTGAAACGAACCGCCGTTGTCCCAGATGGGTGCAACGGTGGAGGTTGTATTAAAGATGGGTAATGCGTTTCCTGTTGTGTTGTAGGCGGAAATATTGAAATCCACACCATTACATGAGGTCGGAATTCCTGAAACGGTGACGCTAGTGAAATAGAAGGCGCCCGCACCCGAAGCATTTGTGAAAGAGGAGGTAGGTGTCATGGTGAGCACAGATGCTCCCGAGCATGCTGCAGTAACGGCGAGACCTTGCCCAAATTCTGCGGGGACACCCGTGTTGATTGCGATGTTGGCGGCCAGCGTTGTCTTCACGAAAAGGCCAGCTGCCAGCAGAATCAAAATGGAGGCGAGTGCCGTAGGGACTCTGCGGCGGCGAGCAGGGGCTTCCTCTATCGGATCGTCGTAGTAGTAATCAGACATAACTTCCAGCCTTACTTCTTCCCCGACTTTGGGTGGAACTTGGCGATTGTGGCTGGGTCATAGCCATCTACGCGATAGCTCACTGATACCCACTTCGCCCCGACAGCAGCAAGTGGCGCCGATTTAGCCGAACGAATTGCGATGACCGTGCGAAGCGTCTTGCGATAACTCTTGATCACCGCACAGACAGACGCTGCCTGCTTCTTGGCTAGCGCAGTTGCTTTAGCCGGTGGAAGTAGTGCTGTATAGGTGTAGCCAATGCACGTGACAATTGCATTTGGTTTGAGCGTCGAAATGTATTTCCGCAAGTATTTCAACTCATAAGGCGTGAGTGTGAACTTCTTGGTCACTGAGTACAAACTGACCGCCGGAAGATATTTATGCGCAGCATTTGCGGCATCGACAAGCGCCTGAACTTCTGGAGTCGATGTCTGCGAATCTTGCTCAACTGGATTGATTGGCGAGGTAGAAGAAGTTGTGTCGGAGGCAACAGTTGCTACAGCAGCTACAGTCTTGGTATCCACCACAATAATTGCTGCAACAACGATTGAGGGTGCTGGGCCAGATGGTGGCGGCGCTGGTGGCGTAGGTGTGGTGGCAACAGCGGTAGTGATTGAGGGAGACGGCGCGCTTTGATCACTCGAGCCAATTGCATTCTGCGCGACTACTGTAAATGTGTAGTTGGTAGATGCTGTCAGGCCAGTGACCACGCAGGAAGTAGATGTCGTTGAACAACTCTTCCCGTCATTAGATGTCGCGATGTAATTGGTAATTGGGGAACCGCCCGTAATTACTGGAGCAGTCCAAGAAACTAAAGCGGAGACATCGTCGAGATCAACGGCCGTCAAGGCAGTCGCTGAATCCGGCCGTGTAATAGCAACTGTCACTGTTGGATCTTGTGTTAATGAAACTTGGACACTTCCATCTTGGGTGGCTGTTCCAAGATAGCGAGGTGTACTGCCAAGCAATCCGTACACACGAGAGCCTTGAGTGATTCCGACATTTGAAATCGTCATGACAATGGGTTTGCCTGGAGCGGTATTGGGAACTGTCCCATCCGGAGCAACCCAAGCGACCACCATCGACAAGATGTAGTTGGAATTAGGATCAATTAACGACGCCGCTCGGGCGGTTGATGCTTGCACATAGGCGCTAATCACGGTGCCATTTGGCAAGCTGTCCGCGGTATACGAAACCGTTGCGCTACTTCCTTGGCTGCCTGCTGTAAACGAACTGCTGTTGCCAGCTATGACAGTCACTTCGGCAATCTTTACAGCATCACCCAGGCCATCGAGTGAAGCTTGAGTCCAGTGTGCATAGAGCGTCACGGTATTGGACGGCGTGTAATTACTTCCCGTTCCGCCGATGAAATAGCCCCCGCTTGCTGCTGAATACCAGCCGGCAAAGATGTAATTGGAGCGAGTGGCGCTTGGCAGCGCTAAAGGTGCCGTCGATCCGTAAGTAAATGATGCTGTTGCAGAATCTGATGTTCCACCATTGGCGTTAAACGTAACGGTGAATACTTGAAGCGCCCACTGCGCATACAAAGTCTGATCGCTTGGAGGTGTGTAGCTCGCTCCACCGGCTGTGAGCGACCCACCTGTTGGCTGATTCGACCACCCTTGCAAGGTGTAGTTCGCCCTTGTAGCTCGAGGAAGAGTGAGCGACTGACCAATCGTCACCTTTGCGGTGGCGCTGTCGCTTGAGCCTCCTTGTGCGTCAAAGCTCAAACGATATATGGCGATATTCCAATTGGCGTACAGAGTGATATCAGAACTTGCTTCAAAAGTAGTTCCGACCGACGGTCCACCTGGCGCAGTTGCCCAGTTAGCAAATGTGTAATCGGTAAGTGAGAAACCAGTTGTCGGCAAGGTGTAGTCCGGCGTTCCGTAGACATAGGCGTGGTTTCCACCTGCAGAACCTGATCCACCATTGAGGTCATAGCTCACTACGTATGTATGTGCCTGCCATTGGGCAGTAAAGACAATGTTGCTGGTGGCAACAACATACGGCGCACCTGGTGCGTAAGTATGGGAGTTATCGCTCCAACCCTTGAAGTCATATCCCGTCTTAGTAGGCGCTGCGCCCACCGCAAAACTCTGGCCGATAGTTTTTCCACTCTCTGCGGGAGCAGGAGAGCCACCAGCGGCGTCATAAGTAACGGAGTATGAAATCGCAGTCCATGTGGCATACAACAAATAGTGGCCATCGCCAACGGTATATATCGACCCTGCTGCAGCGCTCTGTCCACTTTGATCGACCCAACCAGCAAAGTCATAGCCATCGCGTCTTGGGGTAACAATGGAGACGGTAATGGTGTCCCCTGAGATCTTCTGCTCGTCTGGAATCGAACTAACTACCGATCCACCACTAAAGCTATAGGTCACGTTATAAATGCGAGTCCACAGCGCCGTGAATGTCAGTGCTCCGGCTGGCATGTAGTAGGTCTGCCCTGGGTTATAGGTTCCCGAAGGGCCACTCCACGCTACGAATGCATACGTAATTGGCGGTGTGCTGGTATCCACCTTCGTGAAATCTGCCGCTGACGGCAGAGTAATCGTCGAAAGATAATTTGTACTTGTGGCTGCAGGTATAGTCCCCGTTCCACCAGCAAGATCGTATGTCAATGTATAGCTCGCGATATTCCATTGGGCATAAAGCGTGATGTTGGATGCGACGGTAAAGGAATCTGCAATTACTCCGCCCACGGCCTGAGTTCCCCAGCCTCCGAAGTTGTATCCAGTCTTTGACATGCTTCCGACGGTCGCTAAACGAGCTACAGCCGCATCTACTGTGTATGAATCCGAGCTCTTACTTGGCGAACCCGTAGCACCATTGGCATCGTACGTAATTGAATATGTATTGGGGGTCCAAGCTGCCCAGAAATCTACGTCGTTTGTTCCGACTGTATAAGTATCACCAGACACATAAATGCGGCCGGTGCGATTGGCATTTGCGGACCATCCAGCAAAGATGTATCCGGTGCGTTGTAGATTGCCGGCGTTGCCGCGAATATTTGCAATGTTGGTAATGGAGTACGTGTTGGGATCCGTGGGTACCGCTCCGCTACCTGCTTCGGTAGCGTGATAAATCACGTGATACGGCAGCGCTGTCCACTGCGCATAAAAGGCTACGCCAGCATTAGCTAATGTGTACGAATTGCCACCTATATATGTAGTACCAGTATTACCTGAATTGAGATTCCAGCCCGTGAATTGATATCCAGGCTTGGAGAGGTTTCCAGTATTGCCGAGAATAACTCCTGTGCCATTGGTGTGATAAGTAGTCGTATCAGAGGGAGCAAGGCCGCCATTGTTGCCGTTGCCATAGTAAGTAATAGTCAGTGCCGCCAAAGTGGTCGCCGAAACGGTAGCGCTACCAGTGTCATATGTTGCTCGCGCTGCAGTGACTGTTTCTGTCACGCTAGTTGCAAAGTTCGCACCCGTGACAGTAATAAGTCCATTGGTGATCGAAGCCGAGCCCGAAGAAGTTGTGACTCGCCAGGTGTAATTTGAGTCGTAGTTAGTAATGGATGCCGTGTAACCATCGGTATTGACGATTGGTGTAGCAATTACTGGAGTGAGCGCTGCGCTGAGTGAGGTACCCGAAGTATTAGCTATTCCTGTGTCGTAAGTAGCTCTGGTGGTTGTGACCTGAATTGATGTCGTGGCGCCCGGATTCATCCCAGAGACAGTGATTGGTAAACGGTTACCTGAAGGAGTTCCGGCCGTGATGGTTCCCGTTCCGGCGGTAATGGTTTCGGCCCACGATGTGCGGGAGTCGTAGTTGGTGATGTTGAATGTAAATCCACCAGATATGGCGACCGAGGTGTCGAAAGTTGGTACTAGAGCCAATCCGAGCGGCGTTGCCTGAACTGTGTTGGAGTAGGAACTTGTGCCAGCAATATTGTTCGCGGCTACTCGGAAGCTATAGATCGTGCCATTGGTCAGTCCGGTGATACGAGATGAGAGTGGTGTGGTGGTGTCGTAAGCGACAGTGGTCCATGCTCCCCCGCCCGTTGAGTACTGAACCGTGAAAGTGTCCGTTGGGGCTTCATTGAGTGAAGAACCCTTAGACCAATTCACCGTCACTTGCTGATTCGTCGACGAAGTTGAGGTAATTGTGGGTGCATTAGGCGCCACGTAATTACACCAGACGACGGCGCTTGGAAGGCGGTTCTTTAAGTAATTACTTAAGACCGTTCCGCTCGGTCCGCAGTATTGAATACTCTTGACGTATGACGGATCGAAAGCGGCGTTATCGACCGCGGTGATAGAGGAAGTCGTATCGCTTCCGAACCTGATGGTCGTCATATTCGGGTTGTAGGTGAAAGCATTCTGACCGATGGACGTAATCGTTGATGGGAAGAGTGGAATCCAGCCACGAGCGATGCCATTTTGCTTGAAGGCGTTCACGCCGATACTTGATAAGCCAGAGCCAAAGTCAATGGTAGAGAAAGCCGTCCCGCTACCAAAATTATCGCCGATCTCAATCTTTCCGCTGCCAAATGTCAGGGCAATTTTTGTTGCAAGTCCATATTCAGGAGCTTGATTACCGAAGACCGATTGACCGAGGTAAGTGGACGATCCACTTCCGGCTCCCACGATGGTTACTGCTGTGAGTGGATTATTTTGGAATCCGTACTGACCTACCAAAGTGACTGATGCAGGAATCGTTAATGATGTTAATCCAAGGTTCATAAAGCCGCCCTGGTCAATATTTGTAAAACCAGACGCCGGGAAGTTAATCGCGGTTAGTGCACGGTTAGTCGAGGTGGCGCCACTACCTGGCGCGAATGCATTAATAGAAACACCAGCAATACCTACGGGGATTGTTGCGGTACCGGTACAACCTTGACCGGCGGCCGATGGAATCGTTTGTCCAGCGACCCAGAAACTTCCAGCAGTACAAGCTACGTAATACGAAGTCGTTACCGGAGCACTGAGTGCAAATGGTCCTTGTCCGGCAATATTTACCGCCGCTACTTCATAAATATATACAGTGCCATCAGTAAGTCCGGTCACCGTTATCTGCGTGGAAGCCGATGCGGTATGTGAGACCGTATTCCAGTTGGCACCATTATCTGAGGTATATTTGACGGTGTAATCCGTAATGCCAACGCCACCAGTATTTGCTGGAGCCGTCCAGCTGACCACTGCAGATCGGGTGGCGATAGTTGCAGCCAAGTTAGTAGGTTGATCTGATGCGCTAGCTGAGAAAATTGCATCGGAAGTCGCAGTGCCGGTGTCATATCCAGCGCGTGTGGTGCGCAACGTAACTGTTGAAGACGTTCCGCCAATCATTCCAGTTACACGGACAAGACCCGATGCGTTTATGGTGGTTGTATCACCGAGTGAGTTAGTCGCTACCCAGGCAAAGTTGGTGTCGTAGTTGGTGATCGGAACGGTGAAGCCATCGACGGTTGCGGTAGGGGTACCAAAGGCGGGAGTGAGCTGCCCGCCATTATTTGATTTATATGAAGACGAAGTAGCAGTGCCCGTGTCATAGCCAAGACGGGTGGTTCGGATGGTTACGGTGGAATAAGTACCCGGAGCAACTCCTGTAACAGTGGCTATACCCGTAAAACTATTAAATGAAACCGTGCCACCTGCCGAATTCGTTCCAGACCAGGTGTAGCTATTGCTGTAGTTGGAGATAAGCAAGGTGAAGCCGTCCGCAGTGCCAACTTCAGTAGTGAATGTTGGCGTAAGCGATGCGCCATTGGTGGATTTAAAGGAGTTTGACGTTGCCGTACCAGTGTCATATCCAGCCCGAGTGGTTGTGACAGTAATAGCGGAAAAGGCACCAGGGGCGATTCCCGAAACTGTCGCCACTCCCGTTGAACTGTTGAATGCCACTGATCCTCCGGCAGAGCTGATGCCCGACCAGGTGTAGTTGGAGCTGTAGTTAGAGATCAGGATTTGAAAACCATCGGCCGTTGCGGTCTCGGTAGTGAAGTTTGGTGTTAGCGCCGATCCATTGAGAGACTTGTAAGAAATGGAAGTGGCGGTACCAGTGTCATATCCAGCGCGAGTTGCCGAAACTGTCAGAGTCGAATAGGCGCCCGGCGTCAGACCTGTAACTGTGGCAACGCCAGTTCCACTATTGAAGGAAACCGTGCCTCCCAACGAGTTCGAGCCGGACCATGTGAAGCTAGGGTCATAGTTAGAAATTCGAATCTGGAAGCCATCTGCTGTCGCCGTCTCGGTGGTGAAATTGGGGGTAAGCGCCGATCCATTGATTGCCCGATAAGACGATGAGGTAGCCGTGCCGGTGTCGTATCCAGTACGGGCTGCAGTAATCGTCACTGTTGAAGCTGCCCCAGGAGCAACGCCAGTAACTGTGGCTAAACCATTTGCCGCGATCGACACTGAAGTAGATCCACCTAGTGAATCGGTGCCCGCCCATGTGTAACTCGAGTTGTAATTCGAGATCAGAATCTGGAAGCCGTCAGCCGTTGCGGTCTCACTTCCAAACGCAGGAGTAAGAGCAGTCCCGTTTAGAGACTTATACGAAGGAGAGACGAGAACCCCAGTGTCATATCCAGTGCGAGTAACGGTAATGGTTTCCGTCGAATAAGTTCCAGG
>CAJAEK010000014.1 GCA_903938735.1 uncultured Actinomycetes bacterium
GCGGTGGTGGCGGTGGTGGCAATGCCGGTAGTGGTGGTGCTGGCGGTGGTGGCGTTAAGGGCGTTGCCCCACTTCGTACATCAACTGCAGCTCTTCGCGTGAAAGTCGGACAAGGCGGAGCAGGCGCACTGCTTTCGTCGGGCAATTACTTCAATGGACAAGTGGGACGAACCAGCACCATCTCGCTCTCTGACGCTTCGCTCAACGTGACGGCAAATGGTGGAAGCGCGGGTCTATCGCACTGGCTGGAATCTCCTTGCAGTACAGGCACAACGGTTCAGAATGGAACGATTGCTGGCGGCACGGTGGCATCAATAACTGGACTCAAAAATGCCACTTCCTCTGTGGGTGGAAATGGCGGTGCTACTCCCCCTACATCTGGAAATATCGGTGGAACAGGTGGATCTGGATTTACTTCGACCTATTTCACCGGATCGCACCTCTATGGTGGCGGTGGCGGTGGCGGCTCATGGGGCGTTGGCACTTACTCAGTCGGTGGCGGCGATAACGGCTTGCCTCGAGGCGGTAAAGGTGGATCATCTCCCGATAGCGGTGACCGCGGCGCAGTAGCAACCGGTAACGGTGGCGGTGGCGCCGGAAATAACTCATGTAATTACTTTGGTGGCGAAGGTGGCTCCGGAACAGTTCTCTTGAAGTACCTAATCCAAGACACCATTAGCGTGACTGGTCCATCGAACGACACATACACCGCTGGTGCTCGCTATACCTTCCAAGTGACAGCAAGTGCAGCAAATGGCAATCTCGCTCGAAGCTACCAATGGCAATCATCGAGCGATACGGGAACTACGTGGGCAAATGTGAGTACGGGAACCGGCTACCTCACCAATACCTACCTCACGCCGGTGTTGGATACATCGACAAGCGGACCGCAGTTCCTCTATCGCTGCTTAGTCTTTGATTCGGATACCGATGGCGTCAGTATTTTTGCAACCTCTGGTTCGGCATACATCAATGTTCTGCAATCCGCCTCCATCGTCGGTTCGTCAACTATCTCCACAACGTATGGAACGCGAACTACCTCGAATTACACACCGCTCAATGGTTTGCCTACTCGCAAATTCAGTATGGTTGCTGGATCTTATGGTGGGTTCCTAGACCCAACCCTGAACGGCGTCGGCTATGAAACCAACACATTCACACAAGGAAACTCCTACGCCAACGCAATTGCCACCAATAGCGATGGCAGTGTCATTATTGCTGGTCAAACAACTGCATCTGCGCGAGATAACTTCTCCCTCATGAAGATGAGCTCGACCGGCGTTCTCGACTCTACCTTTGGCACAAGCGGTCGAGTTGTGACCAATATGGGTGCTAAATCCCTCATTACAGCGCTCACTATTGATCCAGTAACGGGAGCAATCACGGCTGTGGGTCAAGCGGCTGTAGCAAATGCCAATGACGGAGCGATTGCAATTGCTCGTTATTCCAGTACTGGTGCATTGGATACCTCCTTTGCCACCATCGGATACGAAACGATCACCATTGCAAATGCGGCAAATACAGGTAACTACGTCAGTGGTTTCGCCATTCAAAGTGATGGCAAAATTCTTATCAGCGCGAGCCGCCTCAATCCAGCCGGTACTACAGATTCAGCCACCATCCTGCGACTCACCAGCTCAGGGGCAATCGACAATACCTTTGGAAGTAGCGGCTATTCAGAATTTGCCTGGGGAGCTGGATATAACTACACCTTTGACTTTGCCATTCAAAGTGATGGCAAGATCTTGGTCGCAGGCCAAGAGCAGGACACCAACTCCTCGGGAAATAGAAATTATGCAATTTCTCGACTCTTAGCCAATGGCGCGATTGATAGCACCTACGCCAATAGCGGCACAGCGATCATCGCGCCGCCTTGTGCCAGTTGCTTCTACGAAGGCATTTCGCAAATTGCCCCCGATAATTCCGTTTACTTTGCCAGCAATCTAAGTGCTTCACCAGCAAACCTCTATCTGACGCACATCAATTCCGATGGCACTCAGGACCTAAATTTTGGTACCAATGGTTTTATTACCGAAACAACCACAACTACCTGCCGTTCGCTCTCTATTCTGGTCAACTCTCCAGGGATTGTCGCTGTGACCTGCACGATCTACAGCACTAATTACACAAACTACATCTACCTTTACGACACCGCCGGCGCCCGAGTATCGACCTTTGCTTCCGGGGGCATCTTCAACACCACCGTGCCAACTGGTGGCTTGAACACCAAATCCCAGTTGACCGGTTATCCCGTGAGCCAGTTCTTTACGCAAGATAGTTCTAACAATTATTGGTTGGTCGGTACGGTGGGCAGCAATTACGGTGTTATTAAGGTGATGGGTAACTCCACGGCGATATCCACCCAGAGCCCCTACATCACAATAGATACCACGACCTCTGAAATCGGCAAGATTGTGGTTGATTCAGCGACCTCTGCTGGTACTTACTACCAGACTGTAATTGTCACCGACTCAGCCTCGGTGGTGACCTCAAAGCTAGTGACGATCTCGGTCGCCAAGGCGCCGGGTGTGACGATTACCGCGTCCTCCCCTAGCTCCTCCGCGGTCTATTCCGGTGACACCCTGACAACCTCTGAAACCATTACCACGTCGGGTCTTGTTGCAGGTGACACGCTGACTGTGGGCTTCCTTTATAAGGCGCCGTCGACCGATACTTTGACTGCAGTCAAAGTGATAGGTGACACCTTCACTATTACGCCGATTCGAGCCGACACCTTCACCATTACTCCTACCGTCAGCGCTATTTCACATGGCTCTGTCACGAATGGAATCTTAAGTAACTATCTCTCGACTACTTATGTGACGGGCACTCTCAAAGTAAATCGAGGCACGCGCTCTAATTTTGCGCTGAACACCAGCACTGGCTTTGCCTATGCGGTTGTTGGCGCGCCTCTGAAAATAGTAGTTCTCGGTGCCATGGATACAGGCACAGTCACATTCACGGTCTCCGGTGCTAACTGCACCTTTGATACCAATACCCTGCTCTTGACCGATACTGCAACGACTGCTGCAACTTGTTCGCTCAGTGCCACAATTGCCCGAACAGCGAATTGGGATACAGCAACAACCCAAACCACTATCTACTTCCAGGCCTATATCAATGACATCCCTTATCCGGCGGCAGGAACCGGGCCGAATATCGCGCTCCAAGGAAAAGTGAATGTAACCATCGAGTCACTGACTGCGGGAATTACCTCAATCACCGTGATCTCCTATGACACCGTCACGACCAAGACTCTTATTCTCTCTGTTACTGGTTCTGGCTTTGGCTCTGATCCCAACCAATTTGATTTAGAGATTGGCATGAAACTACCTGTTGCCGTATTAGGGGTCTCAAACACACTCGCCACCGTGAAATTCTCGACGGCGGTATACGGAGACGGCACGAACTGGGGAACGATCTCTCTCAACCTTAACGGCGATATCTACCTAGTTCCGAAGGACTTCATCTCAGGGCCAACTTGGAGCTACACCAATTTAACTAATGCGTAGTTGGATAACTACATAATAAAGTCGGGATAGACCAATCCGATTTGCTGGGCAATCTCTTCCATGGTGCGCATGATCGAGAGTGATTCAGCATGAGTCATCATCGGTGACTCCTTCTCCCCAGCCTTGAAGGCGCGGCCAAATTCAATCGCTTCTTCGCGAAGGCCATGACCAGAATAGGTCTTATCCCAACCCTCAATAATCACATCTTTATTGTTGATCACGCGGAATTTGGATGGCGCGTAGAAGGTGCGATCGATTTCAATCCGCGCTTCGGTACCAACAATCACGGCGCGGTTTGGTGTGGCGGCTAAGTTGGTGGTGTTAAGAATTGCGTGGGCGCCGGAGTTGTATTGCAAGATAATTGAGGTCTGGCCATCGACACCGGTGAATGCTTTTGTAGCTTTCGCGGTGATGCTGGCAGGTTCGCCAAAGATCATAGAGGCAAATGAAACCGGATAAATACCGAGATCAAAGAGTGCGCCACCACCAAGTTCTGGTTTAAAGAGGCGGAATTCTGGATCTTGTTCGAACCATTGGCCATGATCGGCCTGCACGCTAATGATTTCGCCAAGTACGCCTGATGCAACAATCTCTTTGACGCGGATCATGTGCGGCAAGAAGCGCGCCCACATCGCCTCCATAAAGAGGACATTATTTTCTCGGCTGCACTCCACCATCGAGAGTGCATCGGCATAGGTCATCGCTAGCGGCTTCTCGCAGAGAACGGCTTTGCCCTTAGCCATCGCCAACTCCGCATCGCGGCGATGCATCGGGTGGTGGGTGGCGACATAAACGGCATCAACATCGGGATCATTGACCAGAGCTTGATAGCTGGGATGGCGATAGGGAACGTTAAATTTATCGCCGAAGGCATCAGCCGACTCTTGGGTGCGAGAGCCCACCGAAACTACTTCGTGGCCTTCTACTCGCTGCAAGTCGCGCACAAACTGTTGTGCAATTCCACCGGTACCTAATATTCCCCAACGAAGTGTCATGAGAGGAGGCTACTCCGCTCATTTCCACCTCGCCATGCTCTAGGGATAAACTCA
>CAJAEK010000015.1 GCA_903938735.1 uncultured Actinomycetes bacterium
AATCATCTGGCATCAAGATACGAGTTAAACCAGGATGACCATCAAAAACAATTCCAAACATGTCATATGTCTCGCGCTCGTGCCAATTGTTTGACGGCCACACTTCAACAAGCGAAGGAAGATGTGGATCTGAATCGGGAACGCTTACTTCTAATCTAATCCGGCGGTTATGAGTCATGGAAAGCAACGGGAATACCGCGTGAAGTTCGCGGCCGCTCTCTTCTGGATAGTGCACACCGTTAACGCCCATGCAGATCTCAAAACGAAGTGATTCGGTATCGCGTAGCTTTTGTGCGACCTCAACCAATTTTTCGCGCTTGATATGAAGGGTCAGTTCGCCGCGATCCACGACCACTCGCTCGATTGCCTGCGAAAATTCTGGATAAGCACGTTCAAGATCATCGGCGACATCGTCAAAATACCCGCCGTACGGACGCTCGCTCGAGCCCGAATGCGCCGCGGTGCGAACCAAGCCACCGAAACCCGATGTATCACCGGTACCGGTGACGCCAAACGCTCCGGTCATGCAAGCAACCCGGTGATTTGATGGGTTGGCTTTGCGGCGAGCGCCGCTGCCTCGACCTCACGAATAACTTGCTCACGATTGACGCCGAGCTTCTCATTCGAGATGTGCTCGTGCAGCTTGAGAATTGCGTCCATCAATTGCTCTGGCCGCGGTGGGCAGCCAGGCAGATAAATATCTACTGGCACAACGTGATCCACGCCTTGAACAATCGCGTAGTTGTTAAACATTCCGCCGGACGATGCACATGCGCCCATCGCGATAACCCATTTTGGTTCTGCCATTTGATCATAAATCTGACGCAACACTGGTGCCATTTTGTTAGAGACGCGGCCAGCAACAATCATTAAATCTGCCTGACGTGGCGATGCCCGGAAAACTTCCATACCGAAACGTGCCAAGTCATATCGACCAGCTCCTGCAGCCATCATTTCAATCGCGCAACATGCAAGGCCAAAAGTTGCAGGCCACAATGAGTTCTTGCGCATATAGCCCGCAAGATTTTCAACGGTGGTCAAAGCAAAGCCGCTAGGTAATTTCTCTTCTAAGCCCATGTAATTAATCCCATTCCAATCCGCCGCGACGCCAGACATAGGCGTAAGCGACGAAGACGGTTCCCATGAAGATGAGCATTTCTATTAAACCAAAGAGGCCGAGCTGATCGAAAGAGACCGCCCATGGATAAAGAAAGACAATTTCAATATCGAAAACGATAAAGAGCATTGCAGTCAAAAAATATTTGACTGGAAAGCGTCCGCCACCAGCTGCTTGTGGAGATGGTTCGA
This sequence comes from uncultured Actinomycetes bacterium, assembly GCA_903938735.1. Classification (GTDB taxonomy): domain Bacteria; phylum Actinomycetota; class Actinomycetes; order Nanopelagicales; family Nanopelagicaceae; genus AAA044-D11. The sequence continues at coordinate 1,309 of CAJAEK010000015.1, forward strand.
TGCCACATTCATATGCATCTGATTTTGCGCGGTTGTATCGCTTAGGACCCGAGACTGCTGCTGCCACTACTGAAAAGGCGGCGAAGCCAAAGCCGATGGCGCCAATTGCCAAAATCGGAACGTAAGGGTTCACGATTAAAGAGTGTACGCCTGTGGGTAGGGGCGAGAGAACCCCTTTCCGCAAATATTTGTATAACTATTTCTTTACAGCAGAGTGAACAGCGACTATTCCGCCAGTCAGGTTTTTCCATGTCGGATCCGACCAACCCGCCGCTGTTAATATCCCAGCCAAATCTTTCTGGTTAGGCCAAGCGATGATGGATTCCGCCAAATATACGTATGCATCGGGATTCGATGAGACCGCACGCGCAACCGGCGGCAGCGCACGCATCAAATAGCGCATATATATGGTGCGAAATACCCGATTGGTTGGTTGCGAAAATTCTGCGATAACAATCCGACCACCGACTTTGGTGACTCGAAGCGCTTCCTGCAACGCCTTCTTGGTATCCGCAGTATTACGGAGGCCAAATGAGACGGTCGTCACATCAAATTCATTCTCCTTGAATGGCAGGTTCAAGGCATCGCCTTGTGTGAAGGGCAGATCCGGATGGCGCACCCGACCCGCATCCAACATTCCAGCGGAGAAGTCCATCGGAATAACGGTGGCGCCGGCATCGGCCAATGGTCGGCTAGATGAACCAGTACCTGCGGCAATATCCAAAATTTTCATTCCTGCGCGAGGAGCAATGATCGCAGTGGTCTTCTTGCGCCAGGCCTTCGTGCGGCCCAGGCTCAGCAAGTCATTGAGCAGGTCATAACGCTTGGCTACCCCGTCAAACATAGCCGATACATCCTTCGGCTCTTTATTGAGGTTCGCTCTACTCACGCGTACATTCTCGCGGTAGTACCCTTTTCTTACAAGTTCAATCCAGCAAACGGCCTATCTCAGGAGCAGTGAATGTCACTTACCTATCCATCTGCGAACGCCGCAACTCTGCGCGCTGCCCTTATGCCGCGGGTCACACCTGTATCGAAATTAGGGATGATTTTTGGCGGAACGATTTTCATCGCGCTGATGGCTCAAATCGCTATCGCCGTTCCTGGATCTCCTGTGCCTGTCACCGGCCAGACCTTAGCAGCGCTCCTGATCGGAACCAGCTTTGGCGGAACACTCGGCTTTGCAACTTTTGGTTTCTATTTAATAGTTGGCGCGCTGGGTGCTCCGGTCTTCGCATCACATACACACGGAATCTCACATATCACGGGCGCGACCGGTGGATATTTGGTTGGCATGCTTTTTGCTTCAGCAATTACCGGCGCCTTAGCTGGCCGTAAATGGGATCAAAAGATTGCGACCGCAATTCCCGCGATGTTGATTGGATCTATCGCTACATTTTCATTGGGTTTGATCTGGTTGCATCATGCGGCTTCACAAAACTGGGCTTGGACAATTCGTAACGGATTAACACCATTCCTCTTTGGTGAGTTTCTCAAGATTGCTATCGCCAGCACTTCGCTGCCGGCAGTCTGGCGCTTCATTCATCGCGCTTCCAAATAATCTGCAATACATAAGAAGCGAGTAACTCCACGTGCCAACAACGGCTGTAACGACCGAGCTTCTGGGCGAACACCCAGCTCTTAGTCATATTGATGTGGGTATGGAAATCACAGCGTCTTGGATTCGCGGTGGTGACGGACTTGTTGGATTCGGCGTTAACGCGCGCACAACCGTCAGCGGAAAGAATCGCTTTAACGATGCCCGCGTTTGGTGGAAATCTCAACTCGCCTCATACGAGATCCGCAACAACGTGCGTGGATCCGGTACTGGCCCGCTGCTCTTTGCTTCATTCGCATTTAATGAAGATGAACCAACTGAATTAGTTATTCCGGAAGTGATTGTTGGTCGCAAGAATGGTGAATCGTGGATTACCTGGTTCGGCGAGAAACCACATCCCACGCTTGCGCAAGCAGCACCAGCTACCAATCATCCAACGATTACCTGGCGAACCGGCTCGCTCGAAGATTCAATCTGGAAAGCACGTGTTGCTGGCGCGGTAGAAAAGATCAAAGCGGGCTCGCTCGACAAAGTAGTTCTCGCGCGAGATCTGATTGCGGAGTCTGATTCACCAGTTTCGCTTCGACCTATTATTCATAATCTGGAATCGAAATATCCCAGCACCTGGGTCTTCACCGTTGCGGGCTTGGTTGGCGCGACGCCCGAGCTACTCGCTCGGCTCAGTAAATCGCTTGTTACATCACGCGTCTTGGCCGGAACTATTCGCATGACAGGTGATGAATCTAAAGACTTGGCGCTTGCCGGTTCGCTCGCGAAATCATCGAAGGATCTTGAAGAGCACGAATACGCGGTTAGATCAGTCGCTGACGCGTTGGCGCCATATTGTTCTTCAACTAACGTGCCTGAATCACCATTTGTCCTGCACCTGGCCAACGTTATGCATCTGGCTACCGATGTCACTGGCGTTGTGAATGAATCAGCAGTACCGGTCGATATCTTCACCGTTATTTCGTCGCTGCATCCATCGGCCGCGGTCTGCGGAACGCCGACCGATGTGGCGCGCAATCTCATTAATGAACTTGAAGGTATGAATCGTTCGCGTTACGCCGGTCCAGTCGGCTGGGTCGATGCGCGTGGCGATGGTGAGATGGGAATCGCGCTTCG
>CAJAEK010000016.1 GCA_903938735.1 uncultured Actinomycetes bacterium
ATAACCATTGCATCGCGGATATCTGCCAACTGATCAGTTGGTGATACTGGGAAATATCCACCCTTAAAACGAGTCTTGTAACCACGGTTTGCGGTTCCATCAGCCTCGAGCGAAGCGCCGGTGTTCCATGCGCCTTCGATCGAATCAATGAAGTGGTGTGAAGCATTCTGTGAAGTCGAGAAGTTCACTTCATCAAAGACGTAGAACTCAGCTTCAGGAGCGAAGAAGGCGGTATCGGCGATGCCGGTTGACTTCAAATAATCGACAGCCTTGGTTACAACACCACGTGGGTCTCGTGAGTAAGGAGTGTTGTCGATTGGGTTGTGGACCGAGAAGAGAATGACGAGTGTCTTCTCCTTGCGGAACGGATCGATGAACGCGCTACCTGGGATCGGCAACAACTTCATGTCGGATTCGTGAATCGCTTGGAAGCCACGAATTGAAGAACCATCGAACATCAAACCGTCAGTGAAGACAGCCTCGTCGAATGATTCAACCGGGACGTTGAAGTGATGCTGGATACCTGGAAGATCAATGAAGCGAACGTCGATTAGCTTGACGTCGTTCTTCTTGATGAAATCAAAAATTTCTGATGAGCTCTTAAACATGCTTCTCCTGAAATTGATGGTGAGTCGAAACCACCAGGCGCTTCACTGGGCCCAGGGGCGTGGTCTTTATGGGGGTAAAAGTAGGCGTCACGCGTGAAAAGACCATATCCCGCGTGTTACGGTCATGTTTCATAACATGAAGGTTGGGTCGAGGGTTTAGCACCTCTCGGGGTTTAAGCTCCTGCCATGAGCCAAGAAGTAGAGACAGCTGGATTCGGACGCCGCTTAGCCGCCTTGGTGGTGGATTGGGGCGCATCCAGCCTGATTACTCGCGCCTTTGTCTCGCAACATACCGCCAGTCAGTCTTTCTTTCAGCTCCTGGTCTTCTTCGTTGAGGTCTCGATTCTTACCGGTTTAACCGGAGCATCTTTTGGTCAACATTTATTGCGGCTTCGCGTCGTTGACGAGACCACCGGGGGAGCCGTGACACCACTGCGCGTATTAGCCCGCACAGCGATGATCTGCGTAGTCCTGCCTGCGATTTTTATGAACCACGGTCGCGGCTATCACGAAATTCTGACGCATACCCGCGTCATCCGCTTGCCGCGATTGGGTAATTAAGAGCTGATTTAAATTAAGTACTGGATTTAACGAGCGCGAGGCATGCGGGTCGGCATTGGACCCTTCGGGATTGGCATTTGCAATCCGCCTACTGCCTTCAGGCGAGTGCGGAGTTCGCGAACCTGGCCGTTAGACAACTTCTTAGGAAGCTTCTTCAACTTCTTCTGCAACTTCTTCAGCGAAACCTGACCATCGCCATTTCCGACGTAAATCTCGGTGATCGCAATTCCGGGAACAAAACGTTCCATCTTCTTCTTCTCGTCAATTACTAAGTTGCGAACCGCATGCGTACCTTCACCGACGAGAACAATTCCTGGGCGACCAACAGCACGGTGGACCATATCTTGGTTGCGAGCAACGTTGACGGCTGGCGTAACGGTGAAGCCACGGCGAATCGACATCAGAACAGAAGCACCAGCACCTACCTGGCCCTCGATCGACGCAAAAGCTGCTGAGTTGGCTTGGCGAGTAAAGAAGAAGAAGGCAACGAGCAAAGCCAAGGGCGTAAAGATGACGCCGAAATAGACCGGGTGGTGCAGCGAGGAACCGAGAATAATTCCGATGACGAGCACAACTACAAAAACGAGAGCGGTCAGCAAGAGAGCCAGTGGCTTCTCTTTGCGAGTCAGAGCGAGCGCATCCTTAAGAGTCTGCATCTGGCCTGGGCGCTCATCGCCTTGGACTGGCTTTGCTGCTGCGGCGTTCTTTTTCTTGCGGCCAAAAAGTGCCATTAGTCCTACTCCTCGTTACTCGAATCGGGATGTTTCGCCTTGTATTCCTCTGACGCCCGGTAGGCCTCATATTCTAATTGAACTTGCTCCGGCGTTGGTGCTGTGCCGCCCTGCCGAGCTGGCGCCCAGAATTGACCAACGGGTGAGTCTGGATATTTAGCTTGAACCTCATGAAGAAGATTGAGCATCCGTTTGCGAAGCTCTGCTTCGGCGGCCTCTACATCCATGCCCTTGGTCACGATGAATTCTTCACCGAAAGTCACGTAAACCGGATGCTTTTGTCGCTTGAAGTCCGGTTTGCGCTTCTTAGTCATGATGCGCTGGCTGCCCCAAACTATGGTGGGGATAATCGGAACGTTCGCGCCCATCGCTAATCGAACCGCGCCGGTCTTTAACTTAGCGATTTCGAAACTGCGGGAGATTGTGCCCTCGGGAAAGATGCCAACGATTTCACCGGCGCGAAGCGCGCGCAGAGCTGCAACGTAAGACGCACCGCCGCTGGCGCGATCAACAGAAATGTGATGCATGCCGCGCATTAACGGACCAGAAATCTTGTGATCGAAGATCTCTTTCTTCGCCATAAAGCGGATGTATCGCTTCCGAGGCAAAGCTGCTGTGCCAATCAGTGCAAAATCCAGATAGCCCACATGGTTCATCGCTAAAATAGCTCCACCTTCAGCAGGCAGGTGTTCTTGGCCATCAAAAGTGAATCGAATACCCAGATATTTCCAGAAGCCCTTAATGGCAAGGATTACTGGGGGATAGACCAGATCAGCCATTACTTCTCATTCGTCGCGAGCGAAGCGCGCTTCTCTTGAGCTTGCTTAAACAAACGACCAGCGCGATAGCTGGAACGGACAAGCGGACCGCTCATAACACCAGCGAAACCTATTGCTTCTGCTTCCGCAGCCATCTCCACAAACTCGTGTGGCTTAACCCAACGTTCGACCGGATGGTGATTCGAGGTCGGACGCAGGTACTGCGTGATGGTGATCAAATCGCAGCCAGCGTCATGCAAATCTTGGAGGGCTTGCGATACTTCTTCGCGCGTCTCACCGAGGCCCAAAATGAGATTCGATTTAGTGATTAAGCCAAAGGCGCGTGCCTGACTGATGACATCGAGCGAACGGTCATAGCGGAAGGCGGGGCGGATGCGCTTAAAGATGCGCGGCACCGTTTCGAGATTGTGCGCAAAGACTTCCGGACGAGTTTCAAATACTTCATTTAAGAGGTGCGCATGCCCACTGAAATCTGGGGCCAACATCTCGACGCCAGTCCCTGGGTTAAGCGCATGTACCTGACGGATAGTCTCGGCATATAACCAAGCGCCTTCGTCTTCCAAGTCGTCGCGCGTAACGCCGGTGATGGTTGCGTACTTCAAGCCCATCGACCGAACAGATTCCGCCACACGTCGCGGCTCGTCACGATCGAGCGGACCTGGCTTGCCGGTATCAATATTGCAGAAATCGCAGCGACGGGTGCATTGTTCGCCACCGATCAGGAATGTCGCTTCCTTATCTTCCCAACATTCAAAGATATTTGGACAGGCTGCTTCTTGGCAGACCGTATGAAGTCCTTCGCTGACAACAAGTGAGCGGAGCTTGGTGTACTCGGGCCCCATGTTTGCGCGGGTCTTGATCCATTCGGGCTTGCGCTCGATAGGCGTCTGGGCATTTCGGGCCTCAATGCGAAGTAGCTTGCGACCTTCAGGAGCGATTGTCATATCGAAACCCGTTCTAGTGCCTCATGAATGTGACGAGTGACGGTCTCGATAACCTCTGAAATTTTCACGTCCCGACCGAGCTCTTTGGAAAGTGAAGTGACTTCAGCATCAGAAATTCCACACGGCACGATTCGATCAAAATAGGAGAGGTCGGGATTCACGTTCAAGGCAAAACCATGCATCGTGACGCCCTTTGCTACTCGGATTCCGATAGCGGCAATTTTGCGATCTCTGCCATTTTGGCGAATCCAGACACCAGTGCGATCGCAATAGCGCTCGGCTTCAATTCCGAATTCACGACATGCCTCGATAAGTGCCATTTCGATTTCGCGAACGAAACCCACAACATCGTTCGACTTCTTCAGTTTGACGATGGGGTAGCCAACGAGTTGGCCCTCGCCGTGCCAGGTAATTTTTCCGCCTCGATCGACATCAACGACAGGCGTGCCATCCATTGGCTTCTCGTGATCTTCAGTGCGGCGCCCTGCGGTGTAGACCGATGGGTGTTCGAGCAAAAGTAAGGTGTTGGATTCTGAACCGTCGACGATGCCCGCGTGTATGGCGCGTTGGGTTTCCAGCGCCTCGGCGTATTCCACTAGCCCAAGGTTCTTTGTCAGAATCTTGGTTGGAGCGACCGTCAGTGACATAGGCTTAAGCCTATAGCCAGCCAATATGGACTGTCGCGCCGCATATCGAGGGGGAGAACCGATGAGTGAAGTCACACGACCACGCGTAGGAATCACGGGTTTCGGCCTAGCCGGACGCTATTTCCACGCCCCACTTCTCAAAGGTGCTGGATTCGAGATCGTTGGCGCGGTTACATCCAACCCGGAGCGAATCTCTCACTTGAAGTCTGATTTCCCTGATGCAGTCGCCGTGAAAACGGTTGAAGAGTTGATTGCTTTGAAAATTGATCTTCTTGTTGTTGCAACAGCAAATATCGTCCACGCCAAAGAAGCGATAGCGGGGTTGCGTGCGGGCATCCCTGTTGTTGTTGATAAACCGATGGCGCTCAATCTTGCACAGACCGAAGAAATTATTCGAGTATCAGAAGAGACGGGCGTCCCTGTTACTACCTATTTCAGTCGACGATGGGATAGCGATGCGCTCACTATCAAGCGAGTTCTGAAGGAAGGGTTGCTCGGCGAAATTATTCGAATGGATTCACGTTTTGAACGATTCCGACCTGATGCAAATCCAAATTCCTGGCGGGAAACGACACCCGAAGCAGAAGGTGGCGGCCTGGTTCTTGATCTGCAGCCGCATCTCGTTTCACTAGCGTTGGATTGGTTTGGACCTGCTGAACTGAAGTACGCCTCGGTCCGTTCGATTCGCGGGGGAGCGGATGACGATTCAGTACTCGTGCTGAAGCATGCGAACGGAGTTGATTCCTATCTCGCGGCCAGTGCAGTTCAAGGGTCGCCCGGCCCACGTATTCGCATCTCTGGCACCAAAGGCTCGTTGGTGATTTTTGATTTGGACCCACAAGAAGATTTGCTTCGCTCCGGAAAGTATCCGAAGGACGGCGTCTGGGATGTTCCAACTGCAACACCGGCATATTTCTTTACAGGCACAGATTTCACAGAGATAGTCAGCGAAAACGGAAACTATTGCGAGTACTACCTTGCAGTGAAGGCCGCGCTTGGCGGCAACTCACCATGGCCAGTGCCGGTGGAAGATTCGCTTGCTGTTGCACGCATTCTTGATGAAGCGCGCGAGATATCTATTCGCTAGCAATGTCTGAAGTCATTGTTGTCGGTGCGGGGTTGGCGGGTTTAACCGCGGCGCGGCATTTACAAACTGCGGGCGTCAATGTCACCGTTCTCGAAGCCAGCGATGGAATTGGTGGACGAGTTCGCTCCGATCGCGTCGGTGATTGGATATGCGACCGCGGCTTTCAAGTAATCAACCCGCGCTACAAAGAGATTCGCCGATTGAAGGTGCTGGAGGGCATCGAGTTCGAACCTGTTTCACCGAATATTCGTTGGATTGGGACGACGGGCGAGCAGCTCCTCGGCCTCAACCATCTCTCGGCATCAATTATGCAAAGTCCATCGGCCATCAGAGACGAGTTACGGCGTTTCTTTCGTGGCGTTTTTCTATCCGATCCGTCCACGGTCACGCCGCGCATTCGCAGACGAGTTCAGTCGTCCTTCATTCTGGGTCGCCCAGGTCGTCCGTCGGCCGGGTTAACTGCCTTCACCGAATCACTCGCTATCGGCGTTAACGATATTCGTCCGGGCCATCGGGTAACGAAAGCAACCGCAACCACAGTTGCCGGTAGCTTCGGAACGATTGAAGCTGACGCGGTAATCATTGCGACGACTGCGAGCGCGACGGAGGAAATACTTGGCCTTAATCTTGCTATCAGATACGTGTCGAGCCACACCTGGTATCACGAAGCAAAAATACCCGTAAAGGCCGCCGCATATTTAGCGGTTACAGAATCTGGACCAATTGTTAATTCGGCCGTGGTGGCCGAACGAAGCGACAAGGCCTTGATTGCGACGACCGCTTTGGAGCTCCTGGATGACACCATTCTCAATACTGAATTGAAAAGGATGTGGGGAGATGTGGAATTTGAACTCGTTCACACAGTTTCCATTCCGGAATCTTTGCCGATTATCGCCGGGTCAACACCAGAGCTTGTGAACGGGGTATATCTCGCGGGTGACTATCTGCAGCTACCTTCTCAGCAAGGCGCGATGAAGTCAGGCCGATTGGCTGCGCAGCGAGTATTAAAGGCGCTTAATCAATCAGCGCGCTGAGCGCATTCACGATATTTGGGTAGTCAAAGACGAACCCATCATCCATCAAAGTTTGCGGAATGACTTTCTTTGAACCAAGAATCTCAGTTGAGAATCCTCCGAGTGCGATTTTCAAAGCAAACGCTGGCGCGGGGAATATCGCGGGACGGTGCATCGCGCGGGCGAGCGCGGCGGTAAATTCTTGATTGGTTACCGGATTAGCAGTTGTTAAATTGACTGGACCTGAAACCTTGGACTCTAAGAGGTGGCAGATTGCGCGAATATGATCATGCAGCGTGATCCACGACCACCATTGAGTGCCGGGACCCAATTTTCCACCAAGACCAAGTTTGAAAAGCGGCAACATTCTGCCGAGTGCGCCACCGGTTGGATCAAGCACTAGTCCGGTACGCAGCTTCACAGTTCGAACGTCGTGAGCGATATCGGCTGCGCCTTCCCATTCACGGCAGACGGCTGCAAGAAAATCATCGCCACTGCGATCGCTTTCAATCACTGCACGATTCCCGGTTTCGCCATACCAACCGATGGCCGATGCGGAGATAAAGGTTGCAGGCTTCAATTCATTCACCGCGGTCGCGATCGCGGTCGTGCCGAGTAGGCGTGAGTTAAGAATCTCGGCGCGGTACTTTTTTGTCCAACGCTTATCACCAACGCCGGCGCCAGCTAAATGAATGACCGCATCGACGCCACGCAGCGGCTCTAGATCAACAAAACCTTGTGCGGGATCCCATTGGACTTCGTCGGACGCGACCGCTTTGCGCCGTACCAAACGCTGAACCGTATGACCTTCACTTTTCAGGTGACCAATCAGGCTGGTGCCAATCAGACCTGATGAACCAGTGACGGCGATTCGTTGCGGAGGTAATGACTTCATGCGAAGAGGTTAGCCGCTTTAGAGACCCAAGTCTGATTCAAATCGACCACCTTCGAGGCGGTCTTTCAGGGTGACCAAGAAGCGAGCGGCATCTGCGCCGTCGACAATTCGGTGGTCATACGACAGCGCCAGATAAACCATGGAGCGGACAGCGATTGTCTCTCCACCATCTGTGCCCTTCATGACCATCGGACGCTTAACAACTGCGCCGAGACCAAGAATCGCAACCTGTGGCTGATTGATGATTGGTGTATCGAAGAGCGCGCCACGACTTCCGGTGTTGGTGATGGTGAATGTTCCGCCGCCGAGTTCGTCCGGGGAAATTTTGTTGTCGCGAGTGCGAGCAGCAACATCAACAATCTTCCGTGCAACGCCACCCATGTTCAGGTCGCCGGCATCTTTGATGACAGGGACAAGCAAACCGCGCTC
>CAJAEK010000017.1 GCA_903938735.1 uncultured Actinomycetes bacterium
CAAGCGAGGGTCACTACGGAAGCAATGACGATAAATTTACGGTGGCCCTTAGGGCGCTTGCCGGTTTCGATATTAGCTGATTGAGTCATGCGGCGAGTTTAACGGTGAGCGCAGATTCTTTCTCGGCAGCCACCTACATTTATATCAATTTGCGCTGATTTCATGCGAATGAAGTTTAAAATTCACGCATGAATGCCGCCCTACATATGGTCATAGTTATTGCCGCCCTCTTTTGTGCATTTGCGTGGGTCGCCTCGCTCTTTACCGGCGATACATCGTGGGTGGATCGTGGCTGGTCGATTGTTCCGGCGGCCTATGTCTGGGTCTTTGCTGCCCATGCGCATATGCACAATGGTCGCTTGAATCTGATGGCGATTGTCGTGACGTTGTGGGCGCTTCGGTTGACATTCAATTTTGCACGTAAAGGTGGTTACACCGGTCTCGAGGACTATCGCTGGCAGGTATTGCGTGATGGCATGACCAAGTGGCAGTTCCAGCTCTTCAACTTTTTCTTTATCGTGCTCTATCAAAATTTCATCTTAGTTCTGATTGCGCTTCCTGCGCTTACTGCCTATGAGCACCAAGGAAAGGAATTTGGAGCATGGGATATCGCGCTCGGCGTGCTCTTCATTCTCTTCTTGCTTGGCGAGACCATCGCGGATCAACAGCAATGGAATTTCCATAAGAAGAAGCACGCCGATATTGCGTCAGGCAAAAAGCCAGAATCAAACTTTCTGGCTACCGGACTTTTCGCGATATCGCGCCACCCCAACTATTTCTGTGAAGTTGCGCAGTGGTGGGTTCTTTTCCTGATGGGTGCATACGCCGCTGGCAGCGTGAGCCAATGGACCATCGCTGGCGCCGTGTTGCTCACCATTCTCTTTATCGGCTCGACCCGCTTTACCGAGCAGATAAGCCTCTCGAAATATCCAGAGTATGCGCAGTACCAACGCAGCACTGCGGCGGTTATCCCGTTCCTGAAGTTTCGGCGGTAATAATCGCGGCGGTAAGATATCGCCGTGGAACTTCAGAAGATCATCCTGTATTACGGCTTCACGCCGTTGCACGATCCTGAGGCCGTCAAACTCTGGCAGAAGCAGCTCTGCGAGACGTTGGGCATTAAGGGCCGCATTCTGATTTCGAAGCACGGCATCAACGGCACCTTGGGTGGCGATATGTCCGCCTTGAAGAAATATGTGAAAGCCACAAAGGGCTATCCCGGTTTCAAAAAGATTGATTTCAAATGGTCAGACGGAAGAGGGAACGATTTCCCTCGTCTCTCGGTCAAGGTTCGGCCAGAGCTAGTTGCCTTTGGACATCCTGATGAAATTAAAGTCGATGAACGCGGCGTCGTTGGTGGCGGCAAACATCTCAAGCCATATCACGTCAATAAACTCGTAGAAGAGCGTGGCGACGATGTCATCTTCTTTGACGGCCGGAACGCCTTCGAGGCCAAAATCGGTAAGTTTAAAAATGCAATCGTTCCTGATGTTGCAACGTCACATGATTTCGTATCTGAAATCGAGAGCGGAAAATACGATCATCTCAAGGATAAGCCGATTGTCACCTACTGCACCGGCGGAATCCGCTGTGAAATTCTCTCTACCGTCATGATTAACCGCGGATTCAAAGAGGTCTATCAGATTGATGGTGGCATAGTCCGATACGGCGAGAAGTTCCGTAACAACGGATTATGGGAAGGCTCGCTTTATACCTTTGATGGCCGGATGGCCGTGGACTTTGCCGAAGGCGCAAAGACGATTGGTGAATGCGAAAAGTGTGGCTCGGCCACCAAACAGTTCTATAACTGCGGTGATGTTCGCTGTCACGATCTGGTTCTGCTCTGCGAATCGTGCTCGACCGTGGCTGGTTCACGGGATTGCACGCACGACAAGTCCCGCGCACGGGATACTGAACTCATTGGCTAAACGTCTTCTTGCGCTGCTTGTACTCTCGCTCGCTTTAATTCCGAGCGCTGCGGTTGCGGACGAGACGATCACTGCAACGGGTGCGGGTCCGGCAGGACACATTTTGGGACTCGATATTTCACGATACCAACACTCCCCTAACTCGAATCCAGCGAAAGCCAACGCCATCGATTTTGCGTCGATGTATAACGCCGGCGTTCGATTCGTTTACATCAATGGCGGAAACACCATCGCAAAGGCAGATGGCCTTGCCGCCGGGTACTACGCAAAGGATCGACCAGCCGCGCAAACTGCTGGATTATTGACAGGCTTTTATTACTACGCACACATGCCTAATACCCGGGTATCGAAGGTCGTTATCGCAAACGCCCATAATCAGGCAGCCAAAGTAATCGCGCGCATCCAAGCCCAAGGTGGATTGGGCCAACAAGATATGCCGATTGCGCTCGATCTTGAAACGTCATGCGTGCGACAAACCGTTTTTGGAATTTGCACCCGAAAGATGAGCAAGACGCTGGTCACTCAGTGGGTGACCACGTGGCTTGCGGACGTTAAGTCCGCGACTGGACGCAACCCAGTCGTCTATTCCTACCTGTCGTTTCTGACGACTGAAGTCGGAGATAACTCAACACTTGCGCAATCCCCGTTGTGGATTTCTACAGCAGGAATTAACCCGGCAACACCTGGCGCATCACCGGCAAATAAGAAACGTAAAGGTGGAACGTGTTACAAGAGTGCGTGGATGGATTCACAGTGCTCGTTGCACTGGACTATCTGGCAATACAGCTCTGGCGGAACCGGTAAGACTTTTGGTTTAGCCGGCGGCAAAGTTGATCTCGATATCTTCGCTGGCGATGAGGCCGCGCTGGTTTCTTTCGCCGCTGGTACTATCCATCCATGAGAAAGCCCCATATCCACGGCAGCGCCCGTGAGCGCCTTTTGGAAAAAGCATGGGCCTGGACCATCGTTCTCTATAGCGTCTGCGCCACGTACGTGGTGTGGAAGACACTTACTAAATACGGCGCTAACGCCATCGTGTATTTCATTATCGACATTCCAACCTCGTGGTTCTATGGAATCGCTACGGCCCGCTTGGTGGTTTCGTCGGTAAAGCGGGATTGGAAGCCGGCTCGTTATTGGGGGCTGATTGCAGTTATCAACTTTGCTATCCCCCAGGCATACATCCTGTATTACGCCAAGAACGCTTCCACCGTGGTGTACGAGATAGTAATTGCAGTGATAGCTGTCATTACGATTGTTTCTTTTGCCAGTGTCGGAATTCAGATCCGCAAAAAGTGGAAGGCCTAACGCTGCGGTCCGCGCGGCTCTAATCGAATATTAGGCATCTCAGGAGCAGGAATACGAGCTCCAAGCGAATCGGCAAATGCTGGGTAGCTCTCGCTGCCAGTCAGCAAACTTGATTGCCACTGTTCGCGCATCGCGATTATTTCTTCCTGCGAGCGACCGATGAAGTTCCACCACATCAATATCTCTTCCGGAAATGGTTCGCCACCGATGAGCAGGACTCGGGCACCGCGGGCGGATGCCAAAGAGACAGGCAATCCACCCGTAGCGAGGTAGCGCAACGATCCGCGGGCAACTCCCTCGCCATTCACAGTCACATCATCGCCTTCGAGAATGAGTAGCCCATATTCAAAATCTGGTCGAGTTGGAATGTCGATGGTGGTGCCAGCGGGCAAAGAAATTTCTGCGCCAATCAGTGGTGAAAAGAGCGTCGCCGTGGATCGGTGACCTTCGAAATCTCCCATGAGCAAACGAATCTCTGCACCTTGAAAATTAAAGCGAGGCAGGTCGCCATGATGTTCAAAGGTTGGCGTCATCTGACGGGCCGCGTCAGGAAGTGCAATCCAGAGCTGCACGCCATGCATGACCGAAGAGGAGTGTGAATCGACTAACGACATTTCAGAGTGTGCGATACCGCGGCCCGCAGTCATTAAGTTGAGTTCACCAGGGTTAATTTCTTGAACGCTTCCGATGGAATCGCGGTGTTCGACTTTACCTTCCAGCAACCACGTAACCGTTTGCAAACCGGTGTGAGGATGAGCTGCAATGCTCATGCCGGCTTCACCGTTCACTTCTCCAGATAACGGTCCGTAGTGATCGACAAAGCACCAGGCGCCAATCATTCGCACATCACGATGTGGCAAGGTTCGGCGGACTTCGATGCCGGTTCGGGGAGTCAGCTTTACGAGGCGTGGCGATAACGTTGCCGCGGTTACGCTCATGGATTAAACCTACGCCTTCTGACAGCCAGAGTCTGGCAACCGTAGAGCGCCGAGCCATTAGACTTTGAGTGTGATTGAGTACGACGAGGATGAAGAGCTAGATGGCGATGAGGCCATCGTGCGCGAGCGTTCTCGGCGTTTCAAGCTGACAATCGGCGCAATGCTGATTCTGATTGCGGGTTTAGCCACAACTGTTGCTGCGAACATCACCATCAATAGCAAGGGCAAAACCGAATTTGGTCAGGGCCTCTTCTCTGTCAAGGCGTGTGATTCTTGGATTGGTGTCACGCTAGCGCCTTCGGCCGCAATTTATACCTATAACAGTCAAACCGTTTCGCGGGTACAACAAATAATCATTTACGGTTTGGATTCCGTGGCTTGCAAGGGTACGAATTTACAGCTGCAGCTTTTTTCGACCGGATCATCTACGCCTCTAGACCTATTTGTTGACGCTAATGGCGCGAACAATAACCGAGTACTTATGCACATAGCAGCAAATGCTTCAGCAGCAACACGAGAGCAAGATATTACGCTGATTAATAACACTGGTACGAACGTTGGATATGCCGACAACTACGAAAACATTAGTTATGACTCCACTAACGGAAGTTACACCTGGGCCATATATTCAAAATCCACACCTTTGGCTCCGGTACCCGCTGTAAACAGCGTTGTCGTGCAAAGCACGAGTTACTAAGTAGCTTAAGAAGCCAATCACATCGCCCGCATCCGCAGGATATTTCTGCCCATAATCGTGCTCGCTGGGATGATGACCCCTGCAGGTGCCCAAGATATGTCGAGCATCTTCACGCAGGCGCCGGGCATCGTCTCGATTGCTCGAACGGACGCCACCTCAATCACGGTTACGTTCACAAACGCTAGTGACCCGAGTGTTAACTCCTACACAATTGTTCTCAATAACGGTGCGCCCGCCGTAAACAACGCCGTAAGCCCACAGCTCATTTCTGGCCTGAATCCAGACACGACTTATACGGTCAATGTCTTTGGGTCGAATGGTGTCAATACCGCTGCGAATGTGAATAACAGTATCTATCTACCGCCATTAGCTCCGAATACAGACACTGCGCTTAATTTTTCCGGAACTGGGCAGTACGCATCGGTTGCGGATTCACCACGCGTTGACTTTGCTGATCAATTCACCGCCGAGGCATGGATCAACCCAGCTAGCGGCTGCGCCACAACTACCTGCGTAATTTTCAACAAGGGAAATTCCGTAACGCTAGAGCTCGTGAATAACCAAATTGAATACGAGATTGATGGTAACGGAAATGCTCCGAGTCTGCCCACATGGCGATTTGTAGCGACCGGAGTATCGGTTGTTGATGGGCAGTGGCAACATATTGCTCTGCAGAAATCCATTACGAATAGCTCTGCCACTGGAGTTCAAATTGGACTTAATGGTCAGACGGTTTTTAGTGGTGCGGCATACAACTGTACGTCGGGTTGCACTAGTTCTGTCTCGAACACGACACGCTCCTTCACGATTGGTGGATTGCAAGATACGACGACCGCCGAAAGTGGAAAATTCCTTGGGGCAATTGATGAATTTCGGTTGCGAACATCGGCACTCCCAGATTATGCGCAGCTGTTTGATATGGATAACTATCTCGATGGATTTTCTGGCGAAGTGCTTCATTACGATTTCAACGAAGGAATCGGAGCCACGGGTTATAACCGCAATCCAACGGCAAATGGTGCGTCCGATTTGACCATTGTTGGATCGCCAACATGGGTGACGACCAATACGCAAACAACCGTAAATAAGGTCACCACCGCTACATTTCGCCGTCCGTATCTGACGTCATACGGCGGGTGGCATGTGCCAGTCGGCGTAAGTGCAATTAACGAGTTGATTGTTGCCGGTGGTGGCGCAGGTGGATTTGGGGATGCAGCATTCGACTGGGCTGGAGGAGGAGGCGGTGCCGGAGGTTTCGTGAATGACACTGCCACAGTCACTCCAAATTCTTTTGCAGCTCTCTACGTAGGTATGGGTGAATTTCCAAGTATTGCGGCTTGCCAAAACCTTGCTGGTGGCGGACAGGACTCGCTCTTCAATTCAGGCACTATGTCCGGCGGCGGCCAAGGCGGTTGCGAAGTGGATGTCTCTCATATTTTCAATCCAACGTCCGGCGGTTCGGGTGGCGGCGGTCAAGCACAAACGAGTAACGGAAACAACACATCGGTTGGTGCGGCTCCCAACGATTTGGCGCACTTTGGACATGCGGGTGGTAACGGTCATGCCGCAAATACTTCGGTCTACGGTGCCTACAACCAAGCATCAGGTGGTGGTGGCGGGGCGGGGTCCGCTGGTGGCAACGGAGTTGGTGGAAACGTCACATCAGTTGCGACTGAAACTTCTGGAAACGGTGGCAACGCTGGTGATGGTGGCGCTGGTTTATCGTCCACCATTTCTGGAAGCACGGTTTGGTATGGCGGCGGCGGTGGCGGCACGGTCCGCGTAGTGCAAGGCACGGCCGGTTCAGGCGGAACTGGTGGTGGCGGTAATGCATCCATTCGAGCCATAGCCGCAAACGATGGGGTTGCGGGAACCGGTGGCGGAGGTGGCGCAGCGAGCGCGGGTCCGGATTACGCAGGTGCGGGCGGTTCAGGAATCATTATTCTAAAGTGGCTTCAGCCATTGCTCCCGATAATAATTACCGTGGATTCCGAATCTATCTCCTATCCGACATCAATCGCTGCTTCACAAAATTTCTCCACTTCTGGAAATATCAATTCTGGCGAGACTTTCACTGCCACGTACAGCTATCAACAATATGGGCACTCTGTTAGCTATTCATCGCTAGCTCCAGGCAACTATTCAGTAAGTGCGTGTATAACCGGCTCATCATTTGGAATAGCTGTGAACTGTCAATTAGACGACTACTCCAGTATTACCTACGTAGCCGGAGTATTGAACTACCTCAAAGAATCTCGATCGAACTTTATGATTGGCCAACACTCCACCACCGCTCCAACGAGTGCAGACGGCGGTGTGCTCACTGGCATCTTGGGTGAGACAAACACCCTGTACGTCACTGGGCTTTACCCTGGGCCTGATACATCCATCGCCACCGTAAATTACTCACTTGTTTCAGAGGGTTCGAATTCATTTTGTTCGTGGCTTTGGGACAGCGGTGGAGCTCACATTTCACTTCCGGTAAATGCTGGCGATGGTTCAAGTTGTGTTGTAAACGCATCGGTTGCAGAAAATGCATATTATTTTTCTGCGAGTGACACTCGCACAATTTACTTCCATGCCTTGGCGCCAATTCAGGCTATTCAAAGTTATGTGGGAAATAACGCAATTTTGATAGTGAATGGATCGATTCCACTGACAGTTATTTATGCATCCACCGCATCAGATAGCTCTTCGACGACCGTCGCGCCGGCTATCAGTGGATTTACCGTTTCGGGAAGTGAATCGGGCACTGCAATAACTATTGTGGCAAGTGGGTCTGCGTTCTGGGCACCAGTGGCCAATATTTCTGCCCGCTTATATTTAACATTTACAAATTTCCCGTTGGTGTACTTGTCAGTCAATATTTCTTCAAACCCTCAGACAGTCACTATGGTGATTCCTTCGACTTGGTTTACCGATCGAAATATCGCGATTGGAACAGACTTAGGCCCCGTAGTGGTCAGAACTCCATCCGGAGTTGCACTATCCCCGAATAACTTTGTCACGCAATAATCAACAGCCTTCCGCTACTTATTTGCAAGGCGAAAGGCCGGATTCCTTAAGCGTGGAAGGTTCTTAAACTAGTCCTTGTACTTCTTGTCGGCCTTCTCAGCCTTTGCCAAGCGCTTTTCCTTGAGGCTCAGCTTTGGTTCCTTCTTGGTGTTCGCGTTGCTCTTCTGCTCTTTGTTCGCCACGGGTGGCTCCTTTCGGTAACTACGTGGAATGTTACTCGCTATCCTTCATTCCTCACCGATTTTTCCTAGATGGAGTCGCCATGTCTCACGAAGTTCTCACTTTATTCCTAAAAAATAGCCAAGAATTTATCGATTTGGCGAAGAGCATCAGCCCTTCAGATTATGGCAAGGTTGCCAAGCCTGGTGAATGGAGCGCGGGTTTCGTGATCCATCACATGGCGGATTCAGATTCCCAATTCGCGGTTCGCTATCTCAACATTCTTACCGTCGATGTGCCTGGAATTGTTCCTTTTGATGAGGAGGCGTACGCCGATGCTGCTTACTACGCCGAGCGCAATCCGGCTGCATCTCTTGCAAAGATGATCGCCGCCCACGCATACCTTGCTGAGCTTTTTGGTTCGCTACAGGATTCCGATTGGGCGCGCACCGGAAATCATCCGGAAGCTGGAATCGTTACGTTGGCAGATGTGGTGAAGACTGCGGCCGGTCATATTGGTGGCCACGCTAATCAACTCAAGGAGATTATCAATGCTTAAGCGCGTACTCGGTGGAAAACTAGAAGTCTCCGCCCAAGGTTTGGGGTGCATGGGAATGTCCGAGTTCTACGGACCTTCGAATAATGCGGATTCAATCGCGACCATTCATCGTGCACTCGACCTTGGACTGACCTTTCTCGACACCGCGGATATGTATGGACCCTTCACCAATGAGGTGTTGGTCGGCAAGGCGATTGCCGAGAAGCGCGACCAAGTTGTGCTGGCAACAAAGTTCGGTAACGAACGCCGCGAAGATGGTTCGTGGGTCGGCATTAACGGTCGTCCGGAATACGTTATTGCAGCATGCAACGCATCACTGCAACGTTTAGGTGTTGACCATATCGATTTGTATTACCAGCATCGCGTGGATCGCACAGTTCCCATCGAGGAGACCGTGGGTGCGATGGCAGAGCTAGTCTCACAAGGCAAGGTTCGCTATTTGGGTCTGTCAGAGGCAAAACCCGAGACGATTCGCCGCGCGCATGCCGTGCACCCGATTACTGCGTTACAGACAGAGTGGTCATTGTGGGCTCGCCAAGTAGAAGAGAACGATATCCTGGCAACGGTGCGCGAGCTTGGAATTGGTTTCGTGCCGTATTCGCCATTGGGCCGCGGCTTCTTAACCGGCGCGATTAAAGATGTAGAGAGCTTGACTGAAAAGGATCACCGTCGTAACGGGCCGCGGTTCAAGGGCGAAAATCTTGACCACAATTTAAAGTTGTTGGGTCGCATCGAAGAGATCGCAAAGAATCTGAACGTGACCAATGCGCAGATTGCGCTGGCTTGGTTGATGGCTAAAGGCAATGATGTTGTGCCAATTCCTGGCACCCGCAAGATTTCTCGACTTGAAGAGAATTTAGCGGCAATCGACATCACGCTGACCGCAGCTGATATTGCAGCGCTCGACGAAGTAGCGCCAATTGGTGCATTCGCGGGCGAGCGTTATCCCGATATGTCGACGGTGAACGGGTAGTAGCAACTCTTCATACGTAAAAATCCCCTTGGTCATCGTGACCGAGGGGATTTTATTTTTACAGCAGGGTCTTACTTCGTTGGCTTCTGACTCGCGCAGGCACTCAGCGCCGTTGCGGTCGCAGAGATTGTTGGATCGATCATCTTCACATCAGCCATGGTCTTCACTGATGTGAGGCCGTTGGTGTTCAAGCAAGCAATATATGTAGCGACCGCAGCTGTGTAAGCGGTGTTGGCAGTTGGTGCAACCTTCGGTGCAGCTGACGCCTTGGTTGTTGGCGAGCTCTTAGGAAGAGTTAATCCGCCTGGAGCAGATGTATTCATGCCACCGTTCTGATCATCTGGTCCACCGCGACCACCGAATGCTGGCATCGTGAATCCGGTTGATTTCTGACAATCCGCGATAGCTGCCTGATCCGCAGCCGACATAGTTGGACGCGTGAATGGTTGACCATTCGCTCCAGCGGTTGGACGAGTTGTTGGGCGTGCGGTTGGCATAGCTCCCGGAGTGCCAGGTGATCCTGCACCACGGCGACCAAAACCAAATGAGGTCACGCCCTTGGATGTTAAACACGTTTGAAAAGCTTGGAATGCAGGATTGTTCGCGAAGTCCGGGCCACTAGCGCCATTTGCGCCACCATCTCCGTTTGCGCCAGCGGCGCCACCAGCAGAACCGATTGCAGTCTTTGCTGGGGCTGCTGCAGGGGCAACAACCCACGTCAACTTCTTAGTTGTTGCGGACTTCACGCATGACAAAGTTTTGCCTGAGACCGTCGCGGTTGCGCCGGCCGTAGTACAAGCAGCGCCAGCCTTCGCGGCGGTTGCTGCGTTGGCGGAATTCACTGCCACTGCGGGCAGAAGTGCGACGGCGATAGCAATTGCAGCCACGCGCGTCCGACGGGAAAAGTCGGCCTTAACGAAACCTGATTTCACAGAATCTCCTTCTATTCGAACTGAGTAGATCTCACACCACCGCTTCGGTGAATGGAATGACCGAAATCTACGGGGCAGAATCTGGGCCGCCGTCGAAAATAGCTGGATATTCACTGTGAATTTCTGGGTTATCCCAACCGTTACGCTTAGCCCATGAGCAAAGTCCTTGCATCCTTGCCCGTCGGCCAACGCGTTGGCATCGCCTTCTCGGGTGGCCTCGACACTTCAGTGGCGGTCGCGTGGATGCGCGCAAAGGGCGCAGTCCCCTTCACGTACACCGCCGACCTTGGCCAATACGACGAGCCAGATATCGCGTCCGTCCCCGGTCGCGCGAAGGCATACGGCGCAGAAGGATCGCGTCTTGTTGATTGCAAAGAAGCGCTCGTCGAAGAAGGTTTCGCTGCGATTGCCTGCGGCGCATTTCATATTCGTTCGGGCGGCAAGCAATATTTCAACACCACTCCATTAGGTCGCGCGGTGACTGGCACGATGCTGGTGCGCGCGATGTTGCAGGATGACGTTTCCATTTGGGGCGATGGCTCCACATATAAAGGCAATGACATCGAACGCTTTTACCGTTATGGATTGTTAGCTAATCCAGCGCTTCGAATTTATAAGCCATGGCTCGATGCCGATTTCGTCAACGAATTAGGCGGCCGCAAAGAGATGTCCGAATGGTTGGTTGCAAACAATCTGCCTTATCGTGACAGCACCGAAAAGGCGTATTCCACCGATGCAAATATCTTGGGTGCGACGCATGAAGCGAAGCGACTCGAGCACCTGGATACATCCGTTGAATTAGTCGAACCGATTATGGGAGTTCGTTTCTGGGATGAGTCAGTCAAGATCGCATCAGAAGATGTGAAGATTCAATTTGTTAAGGGTCGCCCGGTTGCCATCAATGGCAAGGCGCTCGATGCGGTTGCGTTGATGCAGGAGGCCAATGCAATCGGCGGTCGCCACGGTTTGGGTATGGCGGATCAGATTGAGAACCGAATCATTGAAGCCAAGAGCCGAGGAATTTATGAGGCTCCTGGAATGGCGCTGCTGTTCATCGCCTATGAGCGGTTAATCAGTGCGATTCACAATGAGGACACCATTGCGAATTACCACGCAGAGGGACGTCGTCTAGGTCGCTTGTTGTATGAGGGACGCTGGTTGGATCCACAATCACTGATGCTTCGTGAATCTCTGATGCGTTGGGTTGCTTCGGCCGTTACCGGCGAAGTTACCATTCGCTTGCGTCGCGGCGATGACTATTCAATCTTGAACACGACCGGACCTGCGCTGAGCTATAGCCCTGATAAGTTGTCGATGGAACGCACGGAAGATGCGGCGTTTGGCCCTGCTGATCGCATCGGTCAGCTGACCATGCGCAACCTCGATATCGCCGATACCCGCGAAAAGCTTGAAATGTATGCCGCACAGGGCCAGCTTGGCGATGGACAGTTCCGGCTGATTAAAGAGATCGAAGGCGGAAAGTAATTCGGGTTGTTGGCGTGCGTGGCAGTTTCATGAGGCATCGATTGCTCCGGGCTAGATTGCGCAGGGCGCTTGCGATTGTTGCGCTCACTATTTCTGCAGCTCTCGCGGTGGGGCTAGCCAGTTCGTTCAGTTCTTCGGCGTACGCCGCTGTTAAACCAATAGCAGCGGTGCTAATTCGCCTCGACAGCGCACATGATCCAGAGACCGGGTTTTACGTCCACGTTCACTTTCGAATTCCGACATTGAAGGCAAACCAGAAATATGCCTGCGATATTTCAGTCTTCGGAAAAGCTAAGGCTGGCAAGGCTGCGGCGCTCATCACCAAATGGAATTACCAGAGCGCAGGATTCCCACCACGTCCTACCGGCGAGAACATGGCAGAGGCGAATATTCGTCCCAGCGATGTTTCGAACTTGGGAACCGCGACTTTGAAATGTGTAACTTATTAAATTCGTGGGCTTAAGTGACGGTTCTCGATACAGATTGGCTTCAGGTTTAAAACTTAAATGTCTGGTGCTCGGACTGGTGCTCGGCTGTGGCTCAGACTCCTGCCTCTGACTTACGCCATTAAATGTCGATGCTTGATCGCAATATTTCGGAGAGCAATGCTTTGCGGAATGGTTCGAGCTTTTCGTTAATTTGATTGATGTGCTTTGGTGCAATATCTGATTCGAGTGTTGTGAGGCTCTCCGTGGGTACTTCGAAATCTGACTCTACCGAAGCGGCCATTGAGGTGAGTTGCGCTATCCGATACCGAAGTGCATCAGCCGCCAATTCGCGCCCTTGTAAATCCTTCATTGCATCAGCTTGCGAATATGACTCCACAGCGGTCGCGACTGATTTAATTGTGTCAATTAGCTGGTTGTATACCTCGAAGCGCTCCACGTTTCTATTCTAACGTCGAATTTCAACTCGCAGTAAAGAAATTTACTTCTGTATCAATGTCAGTGGCCGCCGCCACTATTCACTTATGTCCGCAGCCGAGCGATACACCCAATATCTCCGTGAGGACGCTTCAGTTCAAGGTGCTGCAGTTCAAGGTAGCAATGGTGATGTCGCCTCCCAAACCAGTGAATCCGAAGTCGCGGAACTTTTAATATCGCCTGCTGGTCTCCAAGTTCTAACCCGCTTATCTTCGATCGACCCCATAACTTTGGATTACGCAGGGCGGGTCGACTACTTAGCAGCGCTTGAGAAACAAACCGGTTGGTTGCAGGCACTTATGCAAAGTGCCATTTTGGCGGTCGCCGGCGCTGAACCCACGCGCGCTGAATCGCTTTGGTCTGGAGTCGACGATGCTGAACGCGAAGAGGTTGCGGCGGCGCTTCGCTTATCCAGTGGCACGGCTCAAAATCGTATCGATGTCGCTCGGGCACTTACTTCGCGTCTATCCCACACCTGCGAGGCTCTGGCAAACGGTGAAATCTCCGTCGCGCATGCAAACGTAATCGCCCGGGAAAGTGCCACCCTTATAAGTAACGGTGTTTCAGATGAAATTCTGCGAGAAGTTGAAGATCGCGCTATCGCTCACGCCGAATTCCATACTCCGGCCCAGGTTGCAAATAACCTTCGCACAAACATAGCCAAAATGGCGCCCGAAGAGTTTCAAGAAGCGGCAGAAGAAGCGAAGGACACTCGATCTGTCATTCTCTATCCAGAGGCCAATGGAATGGCGACGCTCGTTGCTTTCTTGCCCGCGCCTGACGCACAAACTATTTACCTTGCAATCGACAAATTAGCCCGTCTGAAGCGAGCCAAGGCGATCGAAGGCAACCGCGAGATTCGTCGGAGTCGCAAAGAGACGAGTTCGATCCATTCTGCTCTCGGCCCTAACAGCAGCACCCTAAATACTTTCGACTCAAATCGCACGAGCGTGACCGGTGCTCGTGCTGGTGCTGGTGCTGGTGCTGGTGCTGGTGCTGGTGCTGG
>CAJAEK010000018.1 GCA_903938735.1 uncultured Actinomycetes bacterium
AATTTTGGCTCCGACGGTCGAAGGCGCGGTGTCCGCAGGACATCTAGTCGCGCACGAGAAACCGCTGGAAATTGTTGACTTAGGTTGCGGACACGCATATCTCACTTTTGCAACGCATCAATTCTTGCGAGCACAGGGGAGCGATGTTCACGTCGTCGGCATCGATGTGCGGGAGGCATCGCGCGCACGCAATGAAGAGATTGCGACAGCATTGGGCATTTCCGATTCGATCGAGTTCCGCGCTGAGGAGATTGCGGCAACACAGAAGAGCGATGTGAACGTCGCGATCGCGCTGCATGCCTGCGATACCGCGACCGATGATGCACTGGCGTGGGCAGTAAAGAATGGCGCCGAGATTATTTTGGCTGCGCCCTGCTGTCACCACGATGTTCAAGCTCAGATGATTGATATCCCAGAACCCTGGGGGATGATCACCAAGCAGGGCATTTTGAAAGAACGCCTCGGCGACATTCTGACCGATGCAATTCGCGCTCAGGTCTTGCGATTGCTCGGATATCGAGTCGATGTCATCGAATTCGTTGGGGGAGAGCACACGCCCCGGAATGTAATGATTCGTGCGGTCAAGACCGGCGCGAAGCCGGAGGCGATTGATGTTGAGCGGCTGAAAGAGCTGGTAAAGCAGTGGCACGTCGCGCCAGCGCTGGTTACTCGATTGTCCGAAGAGTTGAAGGCGTTCTCTATACTTCCTGCATGATTAATAAGTTAAAGAACAACCGCCTGGTATTAGTGAGCGCTGCTCTTTACTTTCTGGTCGCTTTTTCAGTGATTCCCAACGGGGTATTCCCACACGCCTTCGATAAGAATGCCTTTCCGGAGTTCATGGCGCTGATAATTGTCGCCTCGATTTACGGCGCTTTTATCCTGCTGAATCGTGCTCGGTTTGTATTTACTGGCAAAGCGATGCTTGCCCTATGGCTCTTGATTGCCAGCGTTACGGTCTCCACGCTGTTGAGTGCAGATCCAATTTCATCATTGACCGGTGATTCTGGTCGATACGCCGGCGTTGTCTCGTTGCTCTGCTTGTTGGTTGTTGCGATTTATCACGGACAATTTACCGAGGCGCAGATTCGTAAGTTGATTTCGGGATATTTGGTTGCCGTCTTTGCGATGGAGTTCGTGGGATTCGGTGAGCATGTGCATTGGTGGGCATTCCCGACAGCGGGTGGCGTTGCTGGCACGTTAGGCAATATGGATTTCTTCTCCGCCTACGTCGGTACTGCTATTCCACTATTTATATATTTCGTCTGGACCTCGCAATTGCGCGGCCGGATAATTGCGGGACTGGGCACAGCAGCATCGTTCTATGCGCTGGTCCTTGCGACTCGACGCGAAGCATGGGTGGATGTGGCGCTTGCGGCAATTCTCTTGATTGCTTATCAATTCCGCCGCTTCTTGCCGATCAAGTCATTTAATCTCAACGCCAAGACCACACTCTTTACGCTCTTCTTTATTATTTGGATTGAGGGCATCTTCTTGATGCCGTTCCTGGGCAAGTCGGTTCCGCTATTGGGTAATGACCCACAAGTGCAAATTCGTGGCCAGTTCTGGACTGCCGGAATTTCAGAATTTCTCCACAGTCCAATCTTTGGCTTTGGCCCGGATCAATACGGAAATTATTACGAGCGTTTCCGCACGTTGGAATCTGCAAAGCAGTTCCCATTTATTCTCTCGAATGATGCACATGCTGCGACCGTGCAAACGCTTGCAACGCTGGGAATTGTCGGAAGCACATTCTTTGTTCTGTTGCTTGCGCTCTTCATCCGCTCGCTCTTGATTTTGATTTCACGCAAGCCCGAGCATAAGACGCTTTATGCATTCCTCGGCTTATATGCGCTGGTCTTCCTTACGAATTCCGCCGTCAGTCCAATTACCTTCCCGAACAAATTTATTTTCTGGGGAATCGCAGGATTCGTTGTCGGCTCGGCATACCGCCAGCGTGCTAGGGAGCGAGAAGTAGAGGCGTGCCGAAATGCGATTGCTATTAAAACTTTTGCCGCACTTGCAGTGGTGACCAGCCTCTTTGTAGGTGCAAATGTTGCTCTTGCGGAGACCCGCCTGAATCTTGCTGTAGAAAAGTTGGTGAAGAACGGAAATGATCCCGTGGTTCTTCATCCATCGTCGTTTATTCCTTGCACAATGGCGAGCGATTCATTCTTGACTGCAGCCACAGCTCGCGGGGGAGAAGCTCAGTTCCAGATGGCGCTGACGCTGGTCCGCGAACATCCGCGCTGTGCGACGCCACGGATAGTGTTGGCAAAGCTCTACTACGTTCGCCACAACTTGCCAGCGATGGGCCAACAGATTGTCGCGCTTGAGGGAATAGTTCCTGACCGCAATGAATTTCTGCAGACCGCGCTCGGTTATGCCCAAGCAGTCCATGACTCGGTACTTACGCAGCAGATTGTGGTTCAGCTCGAGAAGACCGGTGTCTTGAACTTCACTAAGGCGCCTGCCAAGAAGGCAGCGCAAGCGACGTCAAGCATGGCTACCTCCGCCAGCAAATAGTCGGTTATCCTTAATCCATGTCATCTCTGGATCAAATAATCGAGCGCTTTCGTGAGCGCTATGACTATTTGATGCATGGCCAAACGCGGCGAATGCAGGTCGTTACGCGCGTTGCCTTCTTGGCGCTCTTTGCAATCTTTGTTTCAACAATTATTCCAACGATGGCGCAGGATAATCCGACCGTTGATCCGGCTAATCCGTCTGCGTCGTCTCCTGCAGACCCTTCGGTCTCGCCGAGCGATAGCCCATCTGCATCGCCAACTGACTCTCCTTCGCCAACGAGTTCGAATACTCCGCTTGGACCACTGCCTAGCTCGACTCCAGATTCGATCACTGCCTCACCAACGCCGGTACCACCACATCCGTTGGAAACCCAGACGGCTTATGTCATTCACGCGCCTGCGCTGGTAAATATTGATCCACGCGCTTCGATTGCCTCGATACCTTCTATTAGTGCAACGGGAGCCGAGTACTCGTTGATTTGCGTCAGCGGTGCAGCAATTCGTTTCGACGCTCTGAACAAGCGCGTCCAGGACTCATTGCCGAGCTCGACCTTGCAGGTGGCGGGGGATTTGAGTAACAACCTTCGCATTTCTGGACCGACCCAAGACGCACTTGGAGTTCTCAATTCCATGAACGGCTTGATGGTTTATGCCGATTCAAATGGCTTGCCTGGGAAAGCGCTGACAATTTCGTTTGTGGCGATGTCCGCTCCCGATACTTCCGCGAGCTTCTGTGGCGCGGCCCGTTCGGCGACCACGGTGACCTTCCGAGCGCTCGGGCTGGATATGTCCTCGAAGATCGGACCTGTTCGACTCAAGAAGTAGGTATCACCCCTGGGCGGCACCCCTGCTTGTAAAGGTTGCTTGGCTCGGATAACCTGCCTCAGTAGACCAAGGTTTTAGCGCGGGTACTCCGCGACCTAGACCCACCATTTCTTAGGAGTTATTTCTATGGCCGGATTGGAATCGCCACTTAGTGGTCGAGTCACATCCGGATTCGGTGGCGTCGGCCGACATAAATCAAAAATAATTTTTGGTGTTGCACTTGTCGCAACAATTCCATTCTTGATGTCAACATTTGCAGCAAGCGTGACCGTTGGAAGTGGATCGATGGTTTTCGGTCAAGGTTCGGAACAGGCGCTCGCTTGTGATTCACAAGTGTATGTAGCGATGGCAGAAGAGTGGCACGGAGCTCCAACGCCGCAAGATAGTTCTGCAGGCTACTTCCGCGTTAAGTCTGTAACAGTTTCCAATCTCGATTTGCAAGCTTGCCAGGGTACGAAACTTCGTATTCGTTTAGTAAATGGATCAGCACAAGAAATTCCATTAGGACCATTGCCACAGGCAACTGTTCTTCAGGTGCAATTGCCGGCGACCGCACCGATTCAGAATGTGAGTGATTCTGGTCAGCTTGGTCTTCAATACCTAGCAGGCGACGGCACTGCTATTTCGAGCTCATTGCTCGCGAATTCAACGGTTAATGTTTCTGGCACCTCTGTTTACGACGGTTCAACTTTGAGCCCTACAAACGCGGATGTGACTTTCTATATCGACCCATCGGCAGCAACAGTCAACATCGATGGCC
Organism: uncultured Actinomycetes bacterium; assembly: GCA_903938735.1. Classification (GTDB taxonomy): domain Bacteria; phylum Actinomycetota; class Actinomycetes; order Nanopelagicales; family Nanopelagicaceae; genus AAA044-D11. Next base: position 4,114 of record CAJAEK010000018.1, read on the forward strand.
AGCAAGTCCGCCGAACCACCGTAGAAACGATCCAATAAACCCCAAATAAGCCCCGTTTTCGGGTGATGTCGGGTGATAGCTGCCTTGACCTTTTGTCTACTTTTCGGCAGAGTAGGGCTGTTGGTAAAGCAGTTCAGGCCTTGGGGGAACCCCCTCAATTCCTTTAGTAACAACCTAAAACGAACAAGTAAGGACTACAAAGAAAATGGAAATCTTAAAGTTTGAAGATGCGCCAGCACCAAAGCGTGCTGCATCAAAGAAGCGTGGCGTGAATTCATCACGCAAGACAATTCTTGGCATTGCTGCAGCTGCAGCGATCGCAGTTGTCGGTTCAACACTCGCCGCCAACATCTCAATCAACACCGGTGGTTCACTTGAATTCGGTCAGGGCCTCACCGCTACTGCCGCATGTTCAAATGGCGCAACAGTCACCATGACACCAACCTCTACATTTTCAAACGGTTCAGGTACTGCAGGTAACTTCTACCTTTCCGGAATCACATTCAGCAACACTGGTTTGCTTAACTGCAGCGGAAAGACTTTCACCATCCAGGCTTGGGATAACGCTTCCGCTAGTCCGCTGGTGATTTCAACAACAAGCGGAACTACCGCATGGACATCTGCGACCTTCGCATACTCATCTTCTGCAGGTACTCCAGTAACTTCTTACAGCGGAGCAATCACATCTGTTGGCGGAACCTCGGGTTCAACAGCGACCGTTGCCTTCGGTACCGGTACCGGCGATGCAACCGCTGGCCAGATCTACAAGCTCACACTTCAGTCTCAATGATCTGTTGTTCTAGTTCTTTAATGAACTAGAACAACGCTTGAACTCAAGCCTTACCAACAAAAGCTTGATCGTTTAATAGGTAGTACGACTAGAAGTCGGCCCCAAAGGGTCGGCTTCTATCGTGCGTTATACGGTCTGGTTGTTTAAGGCTTTAACCAACATATTTCAGGCACGACAAACTTCAGAAAGAAGCTGTAGAGCACCTATGGGAATCCTAAATTTAGGAAACTCGGAGGAGTTCGAGGAATTCGAAGACGATTCGTACTACGAATTCTCGAGCGATCACGAGTTTGATGGCGAGGAAGCTGGGACCGGCAACGGTCACAAGCGCGCCATCGGCATGGGATTCGCTGCTGCGGTTTTGTTTATTGGTGCCGCATTTGGTGCGAAGTTGGCACTTTCCACGAGTTCGAGCATCGAATTCGGCAATGGCCAATCACAAACGGTTACATGTAACAGCGCTCAGTATCCGTTGACCATCACGCCGTTCGCAGGCTACATTAATGACACGGGCACCTCTGGCCACTGGACTTTAGACTCGGTTTATATCGAAGGAATCAACCCCGCCTGCACGAAT
>CAJAEK010000019.1 GCA_903938735.1 uncultured Actinomycetes bacterium
CGAACTCCGTGCTGTGGGAATCAACCCATCAATTATTCACTTATCGAATTCTGCTGCATCGCTGACCAAGCCGTCGGCGCATTGCGATTTAATGCGAGTCGGAATCGCTATGTATGGATTATCACCGGACGCCACCCAGATGGGTGCAGGTGAATCTTTGGGTCTCAAGCCAGCGATGACAATCAAAGCAAAGCTTCATTTGGTGAAGCACGTACCAGCCGGATCCGCGGTTGGATATGGTGGAACAGCCGTGACAACATCGGATACAAAAATTGGAATCGTCACCATGGGATATTCCGACGGAATTCCCCGCAACACAACAAGCGGTGCAGGCGTCAGCTTTAAGGGGCAACGCTCACCCATTCTTGGTCGCGTTTCGATGGATCAATTCGTTGTGGATTTGGGAATAACTAGTGAAGCGGTTACGGGCGATGAGGTAACTGTTTTTGGTGCAGATGGCTACTCAATTGACGAATGGGCAGCTGCATCGGGCACAATTAATTACGAAATTGTTACTCGAATCGCTGCTCGTGTGCCTAGAATCTACGGGTGAGTTCAGAGCCGAGCCTATTGAGAGTCGTTGACCTCTCGGTTTCTTTTAATGGTTTACCTGCTCTTTCCAATGTTTCGCTAGAGCTGCACCCGAACGAAGTCGTTGGAATCATTGGCCCCAACGGCGCTGGCAAAACCACTCTCTTTAATTCAATCTCTGGCCTTGTTAAAGGTTCGGGATCGCTCGAGCTTTCCGGCGCTGCTCAGCCTTGGCCAAAACCACATCAACTGGCGGAACTCGGCATCGCCCGCACCTTGCAAGGCGTTGGTTTGTTCCCAGAGTTAACGGTCGTTGAAAACGTTATGGTCGGCGCCACCCGCTTTGCAAAAGCTGGATTGATTGGCGCCGCCTTCAACCGAATTACCCGAGATGAGAAAGCACTTCGCGAACGCGCAATGATTGCGCTGGAAAAGGTCTATGCCGCGACCCTGGCTGATGAAATTGTCGCCAGCCTGCCGTATCCAGTCACCAAGCGAATCGCGATTGCTCGTGCGCTGGTGAGTGAGCCAAAGATTTTGTTATTGGATGAACCAGCAGGTGGCTTGGGCGCAGCTGATATTGAGTGGATGAATAACCTGATCCACAACCTTTCGTTGCAAACGTCAATCTTGCTCGTTGAACACCACATGGATGTGGTTATGAACGTCTGCGATCGAATTTATGTTCTCAACTTTGGCCAGGTCATTGCATCTGGCAAGCCCGAAGAAGTTCGCAACAACCCCGCCGTCATTGAAGCGTATTTGGGAGTACAGAGCTGATGAGCGGCCTCGTAGTTAAGGATTTATCGGTCTCCCACGGTGCTGTCCAGGCGGTGCGCAACCTGAGCTTTGCAGTTGCTCCCGGTTCGCTAACCGCAATCATCGGCGCCAACGGCGCCGGCAAAACAACTTTGCTTCGTGCGCTCACCGGCCTTAAGAAAGCCGAATCCGGAAGCGCATTTTGGAATGACTTATCGCTATTGGGCGCAAAGCCCGAGGGATTAGTGCGTGCAGGCGTTGTGCACGTCGCGGATGGAAAGTCAGTGATTCCGGAGTTCACCGTTGAGGAGAACTTAGATTTAGGTGGTTTGTGGCGGCGCGACAAGAAGGACGTGGCATTGGCTAAGAGCGAGATTCTGCAGCTCTTCCCTGCGCTAACTACTCGCATGAAACAACATGCGGCAACGCTTTCGGGTGGCGAACGTCAGATGGTGGCGATTGGACGCGCCCTGATGTCTCGCCCCAAGTTGTTGTTACTCGACGAACCATCGTTGGGATTAGCGCCCAAGGTGATTGCAAATATCTTTGATTCGCTCAATCAACTGCGGAGCGAGTTTGGCTTAACGATTGCGTTGGTTGAACAAAATGCAATGAGCGCACTAAAAGTCGCCGACCATGGCGTAGTCATCAATTTGGGGGAGCTCGTGGCATCCGGCCCTGCGTCACAACTACTCTCGGATCCAGCACTGCGTGCTGCGTATTTGGGGTTCTGATGATCAGATTAATCAGCACGTTACTCATCGGCCTGAGCTCTGGTGCCATTTATGCGCTGATGGCGCTAGCGCTGGTCTTGGTATGGCGCTCTACTCGAGTGGTTAATTTCGCCCAAGCGGGTCAGGCGATCCTTTCTACGTATATTGGCTACGAAGTTATCGTCCACGTGAATAACTATTGGTTAGCGCTGCCTGTCGCGGCCGTTGCTGGTGCGGTTATTGGTGCAGTCGTGGATGCGCTCTTGATTCGTCGTCTTTCACAATCCACCGGCCCTTCAGCGGGAATCCGTCCAGTCATCGCGACGCTTGGTCTCTTGGGATTGATTAGCTCTACAGTTGGTTTGATTTGGGGCAACGATCTGAAGCGAATTCCAACACCCGTGGGCACACACGGTTACACCTTTGGTCACACCAC
>CAJAEK010000020.1 GCA_903938735.1 uncultured Actinomycetes bacterium
CGGCGGGTATTTTGACGATGTCGCCGATGATCTTGAACGTGCTTATCCAGAATTTTCGCAGGCAATCGAACGTGTGGTCGTGGACCGCGGCGAACTGACCCTTCATATCAAGCGCGAAAAATTGGTTGAGGTTGCACAAATGTTACGCGACACCGAATCACTTCGTTTTGAGATCTGCATGGGTGTTAACGGCGTGCATTACCCAGAAGAGAGCGGCCGCGAACTTCACGCGGTATTCCCGTTACTTTCCATGACACATAACCGACGGATTCGATTAGAAGTGAGCGTTCCCGATTCAGATCCACATCTTCCTTCGCTTGTTGAAGTATGGCCATCAAACAATTGGCACGAGCGCGAGACATATGACATGTTTGGAATTGTTTTTGATGGTCATCCTGGTTTAACTCGTATCTTGATGCCAGATGATTGGCCCGGACATCCGCAACGCAAGGATTACCCATTGGGCGGAATTGAAATTGAATACAAGGGCGCAACGGTTCCTGCACCATCTGAACGTAGGCAATACAGATGATTAAGGGATACCGATGAGCACCGACTTCACAAACTTGAATGATGCATATGCATCATCACGCGAAACTACTGAGGGCCGCGTCTATTCCGTCACCGGTGGCGACTGGGATTCCATGGTTACCGAGATCGGTGCTACCAAGGAAGAGCGCGTGGTCGTCAACATGGGACCACAACATCCTTCAACCCACGGTGTGCTCCGACTAGTTCTGGAACTCGAAGGCGAGACCGTTACTGAAACTCGAGCTGGTATTGGATATCTCCATACCGGTATCGAGAAGAACTCTGAGTACCGCACTTGGACGCAAGGCACAACATTTGTAACCCGCATGGATTACCTGGCGCCGTTATTTAATGAGACCGCTTATTGCTTGGGCGTTGAAAAGTTATTGGGAATCACCAACGATGTGCCAGAGCGCTCATCCGTTATCCGAGTCATGATGATGGAGTTCAACCGCATCTCGTCGCACATGGTTGCGCTCGGTACTGGCGCACTTGAGCTCGGCGCCTTGTCACCAATGATCTTCGCCTTCCGCGAGCGCGAGAAAGTCTTGGATATCTTCGAGATGGTCAGCGGCCTTCGTATGAATATGGCCTACGTGCGTCCTGGCGGAGTAGCTCAAGATTTGCCAGCTGGTGCAGTCTCCAAGATCCGCGAAACCGTAAAAGACCTACGGGTTTCTTTCAAAGACAACACCAAGCTTTTGATCGGAAACAGCATCTGGATGAAGCGCACGAAAGATATTGGCTATCTTGATCTCGCTGGATGTGTCGCACTTGGCGTCACCGGCCCAGTCCTACGTGCAACCGGAATGCCATGGGATCTTCGCAAGACCCAGCCATATTCTGGTTATGAGAATTACGAATTTGATGTCATCACTACTGATACCTGCGATGTCTACGGCCGATTCTTGATTCGTATGCACGAACTCGAAGAGTCATTGCGCATTATCGAACAATGCTGTGACAAGTTAGATTCACTTGCTGGCGCACCCGTCATGGTTGCAGATAAGAAGATTGCGTGGCCATCACAACTCTCAGTCGGTGGCGATGGCATGGGTAATTCGCTCGACCATATTCGCGAAATCATGGGCGAATCTATGGAAGCGCTTATTCATCACTTCAAGTTGGTCACCGAAGGTTTCCGAGTCCCTGCCGGTCAGGTCTACTCGCATGTTGAATCACCTCGTGGTGAGACTGGTGTGCATTTGGTTTCAGATGGTGGCACCAAGCCATATCGCCTGCATTTCCGCGAGCCATCCTTTAACAACCTGCAATCCATTTCTGCAATGTGTGAAGGCAGCATGATTGCTGACGTCGTTGCAGCGGTTGCTTCAATTGATCCTGTGATGGGTGGTGTCGATCGCTAATGACATTCACTAACGAGCAGATCACAGTTATGGATTCCATCATCGCACGCTATCCACGCGAGCGTTCGGCCATCATGCCGCTGCTGCATTATGTGCAATCCATCTCGGGTTACGTAACGCCCGAGGGCATTGAGAAGATTGCTGAGAAGCTGGAACTCGCAACCGCTGAAGTCACCGCGGTCTCTACTTTCTATACCCAATACAAGAACAAGCCGGTTGGCGATTATCACGTTGGCGTATGCGTCAACACCTTGTGTGCGGTTATGGGCGGCGACGCGATTTACGAGACCGTCACCGAACACTTGGGTATCGGTAATCACGAGACGACTTCAGATGGAAAAGTTTCGATTGAACGAATTGAATGCAACGCTGCTTGCGACTACGCACCGGTTGTCATGGTCAACTGGGAGTTCTACGACAACCAGACACCACAATCTGTAAAAGATTTGGTTGACGGAGCTCGTGCTGGCAATCCACCTGCGCCAACTCGTGGCCCTAAAACTCTCCGTACCTGGAAAGAAAATTCCGCAGTCCTTGCCGGCCTCTCTGATGGCTTATCGGGCGAAGGCGTTGCTGCTGGTGAGCCATCAAAGCTTGGACTTAAAATTTCAAAGGAAAAGAAATGACCCCAACAACAAAGCTGATGCCGGTCCTTTCTGCTACCTGGGATCAAGACGATTCCTTCACGCTCGAGGGTTACACCCGCAACAAGGGATACGCTGCTTTGAAGAAGGCGTTGAAGATGCAACCCGATGAGGTCATCCAGTTAATTAAAGATTCTGGCTTGCGCGGTCGTGGTGGCGCAGGATTTCCTACTGGAAACAAGTGGGGCTTCATTCCACAAGGTGACGGCAAAGAGCATTACTTAGTTGTCAACGCAGATGAATCAGAGCCGGGAACCTGTAAAGACGTTCCTCTCATGATGGCCAATCCACATGTTTTGGTGGAAGGCGTCATCATTGCTTCTTACGCGATCCGTGCCAACCACGCATTTATTTATGTGCGCGGCGAGGTTGTCCACGTTGTGCGCCGTTTGCAACAAGCGATCGAAGATGCTTACAAGGCCGGTCATCTCGGCAAAAATATCGGTGGATCGGGATTTGATTTAGAGCTCACGTTGCATGTTGGCGCAGGTGCTTATATTTGTGGCGAAGAGACCGCGCTGCTGGATTCGCTCGAAGGTTTCCGTGGTCAGCCTCGGTTACGTCCACCATTCCCAGCAATCGCTGGTTTGTATGCAAAGCCAACCGTTGTAAATAACGTTGAATCTATTGCTTCGGTACCAGCCATCGTTGCAAATGGCGCCGAATGGTTCAGCTCGATGGGTACCGAAAAGAGCAAGGGCGTTACCTTGTATTCGTTATCCGGCCACGTCACTCATCCTGGCCAATTTGAAGCACCTCTTGGAATCACTTTGCGAGAGCTTCTAGAAATGGCGGGCGGAGTTCGTGCTGGTCACCAACTCAAGTTCTGGACGCCAGGCGGATCGTCAACGCCAATCTTTACCGCGGAGCATCTGGATGTGCCATTGGATTACGAAGGCGTATCAGCTGCTGGCTCAATGTTGGGCACAAAAGCACTTCAGATTTTTGATGAGACCACCTGCATAGTTCGTGCGGCGCTTCGTTGGAGTGAGTTCTACAAGCACGAGTCATGCGGCAAGTGCACGCCATGTCGCGAAGGCACCTGGTGGCTTGTGCAAATGCTGAAGGATCTTGAAGCTGGCAAGGGCACCGAAGCGGATCTGGAGAAGTTGTTGGATGTCTGCGACAACATCGCCGGACGTTCATTCTGTGCGTTGGCCGATGGTGCGGTTGCGCCAATCATCTCTTCACTCAAGCATTTCCGTTCCGAATACATTGCTCACCAGACAAACGGTGGCTGCCCATTTGATCCCGTTGCATCCACCATCTTCGAGAAGGCGAGTCTCTAATGACGCCTGAAGCTCTGACCGAAGTCGAGATGATCACCGTCGTTATTGACGGTTTTGAAGTAACGGTTCCCAAGGGCACGCTGGTAATTCGCGCCGCCGAAAAACTAGGAATTCAGATTCCGCGCTTCTGTGATCATCCACTGTTGTCGCCAGCTGGTGCTTGTCGCCAATGCTTGGTTGATATTGAAATCAACGGCCGGGCATTTCCGAAGCCACAGGCATCGTGCACGATTCCGGTTGAAAACGGCATGATTGTTAAGACCCAGTTGACCTCACCTGTTGCTGAAAAAGCGCAGAAGGGCATCATGGAGTTGTTGTTGATTAACCACCCATTGGATTGCCCAGTCTGCGACAAAGGCGGCGAATGCCCATTGCAGAATCAAGCGATGAGCAACGGTCAAGGTGTTTCACGTTACGAAGGCGTGAAGCGCACCTACGAGAAGCCAGTCGCGATTTCATCACAAGTTTTGCTCGATCGCGAGCGCTGCGTTTTGTGCGCGCGCTGCACCCGCTTCTCTGAAGAAATCGCGGGCGATCCATTTATTACGTTGAACGAACGCGGCGCCTTGCAACAAGTTGGTATCTACGAGAAGGATCCTTTCCAGTCGTATTACTCCGGCAATACCGTGCAGATCTGCCCAGTGGGCGCTCTTACCGGCGCCTCGTATCGATTCCGCGCTCGACCATTTGACTTGATTTCGGTTGACTCGGCTTGCGAGCACTGCGCTTCTGGCTGTGCGATGCGAACCGATATTCGCCGCGGCAAGACACTTCGTCGCTTGGCGGGCGATGACGCATTGGTCAATCAAGAATGGAACTGCGATAAAGGTCGTTGGGCTTTCAAATATCTAACATCACGTGAACGAGTTGCAGCACCGATGGTTCGTGGCGAAGATGGCGAACTTCATGAGACGTCTTGGCCTGAAGCGATCGCTGCAGTCGTTGCTGGTCTCGCTGGCAAGCGCGCCGGCGTTCTTGTTGGTGGCCGCGTCACCCGCGAAGACGCTTATGGATACAGCAAGTTTGCTCGTGTAGCACTAAAGACAAACGATATTGATTTTCGCGCTCGTGCCCATTCGGTCGAAGAAGCAGAATTCCTATCATCCACCGCAATCTCGCTTCATACTAATTATCTAGATATCGATAAGGCGGATCAGGTCTACCTCGTTGATTTCGAACCCGAAGAAGAATCACCAATTGTCTTCTTGCGTATCTACAAGCAGGTTCGCAAGCGTGGTATTTCTGTTTCGACCAACGCACCAATTATCAGCAGCGGCAATCACAAGTTAAAGGCAGTTCGCGCAGATATCTCATCGGTCCAATTGACAGAAAAATCAGTGATCTTGGTGGGGGAGCGCGCAGCCGAAACTGCGGGAACTCTCTCCGCAGCGAAAGCACTTGCCGAAAAATCTGGCGCGAAATTAGCCTGGATTTCTCGTCGCGCTGGCGAGCGTGCTGCACTGGAGATGGGCGTGATTGGCAACCTTTTGCCTGGTGGTCGTCCAGTATCCGACGCTGCAGCCCGAGTCGATATGGCTACCGCATGGGGAGTCAAGGACCTTCCTACAACAGCCGGCCGCGATACAACCGGAATTTTGAAGGCGCTCTCCACCGATAAATCTTTGGGAGCGGTAATTGTTGGCGGCGTTGATCCGATGGATATTTCTTCGGACGCGCTTACTTCACTACTGGATTCATTCGTTGTTTCACTCGAAATCTCGCATAGCGCGGTAACCGCAATTGCAGATGTCGTTCTGCCTGTCGCAGCGGTGGTTGAGAAGCGCGGCACCTTTGTTGATTGGACTGGCAAGCCTCGCTCTTTCGATAAGGCTATTGCCGATGCGTTGACCCGAAGCGATGTCCGCATTCTCTCGATGATTGCCGATGCGATGGGTGCACCCATCAATCTGCCAACCGTTTCCGCAACTCAGCGTGAAATTGAATCGCTCGGCGTCTGGGACGGTGCACGTGCATCATTCACTCTGGTCGCTTCCAGTGCGACACCAACGGTGTCAGGCAGCGAAGCAATGCTCTATAGCTATCGTCAATTGCTCGATCTCGGTGCGCTTCAGATGGGTGAAGAAAATCTCGCCGGTACTGCACGTGCTTCGGTAGCGCGCATCAGTGCTGCCCGCGCCACGGCACTTGGTGTAGTTGATGGCGACTCTGTAAAGATTTCTTCACAAACCGGCAGCGTCACACTGCCAGTCTTGATCTCCGAGATTGCGGATGAATTCATCTGGGCGCCTCGTAATTCAGTCGATTCACAACTCATCCCAACATTGGGCATCACCCATGGATCAGTAACGGTGGTTAAGGCATGAGCACCAGTCAATTATTAGGAACCGACCCAGGTTGGATCATCCTTGTTAAAGGGCTGATCGTCTTCGTCTTCTGCGTGCTCTGCACGCTGCTCGCAATTTGGGCCGAGCGTCGAGTTGTTGCTCGAATGCAGATGCGCCTCGGGCCAAACCGGGTTGGAAAGTTTGGACTCTTGCAATCTCTTGCGGATGGCGTAAAGCTGGCACTGAAGGAAGATTTGATTCCGAAGGCCGCAGATCGAATCGTCTTTGTTATCGCGCCGGTTATTAGCGCGACAACCTGTTTCATCTCATTTGCGGTTATCCCAATGACTGGTCGAGTTTCGCTCTTTGGTCATAAGACCGCAATGCAGCTGACCGATCTACCAGTCGGTGTTCTCTACGTATTGGCCGCCGCTTCAGTCGGTGTCTACGGAATCGTTCTTGCTGGCTGGTCATCTGGTTCTACATATCCATTGCTTGGTGGCTTACGTTCAAGCGCTCAAGTTATTTCCTATGAAGTCGCGATGGGTCTTTCGTTGGTCGCGGTCTTTATCTACGCCGGTTCGATGTCCACTTCAGAGATTGTCGCCGCTCAGCATCATTGGTGGTACGCAGTCGTCTTGTTCCCATCCTTCGTCATTTATGCAATTTCGATGGTGGGCGAGACCAACCGCGCACCATTCGACTTAGCTGAAGCCGAGGGCGAGCTGGTCGGTGGATTCCATACCGAGTATTCATCGCTTAAATTCGCGCTCTTCTTCCTTGCCGAATACGTCAACATTGTGGGCGTCTCTGCCCTCGCTACGACGCTTTTCCTTGGTGGTTATCACGCACTTCCTGGACTTTCCTTCACGGAAAACTGGCTTGGTGGTTGGTTCACCATGGTCTGGTTTGTAGCGAAGATTGCCTTCTTCTTTTTCTTCTTCATCTGGTTGCGCGGCACTTTGCCTCGGATGCGTTATGACCAGTTCATGAAATTTGGCTGGAAGGTTTTGATTCCATTTAGCTTGGCCTGGATCATGATTGTTTCCACCTTGCGCGTAATGTCACAACGTGGCACATCCCGAGCCATCATCGTCGCATTCACGGCTGGCGTGGTGCTTTTAATTCTGCTCATCTCGACGCTCTTCGAATCTTCGCAGAAGCGTGCCGAGAAGCGAGATGCACTTGGTGATGTTCCTCCACCATCTTTCCCAGTACCCGACCTAGCTCGATTCACACATTCAGAATTGGAGCAGCGCAATGTCTGAGATGAACGGAAAGTCTGAGATCGAAAAGAAGATTTCGCACGGGATTGAGGCAGCAGCAGCTGCCAACAAGCCGTTGACCGCAGAAGAACAAGCAACCGCCGGCTTCTTTAAGCAGCTGCTTGGTTTTTGGGTCACTTTCCGTACCATGTTCAAAAAAGTGAACACCGTTAATTATCCAGAGGTAAAAGAGCCAACCGCCGATCGTTTCCACGGTCGCCATCAGCTCAATCGATATGACGATGGCCTAGAGAAGTGCATCGGATGCGAACTCTGTGCTTGGGCTTGTCCTGCGGATGCAATTTTGGTTGAAGCCGGCGATAACACCGAGGATGAGCGATTCTCGCCAGGTGAGCGTTACGGCAAGGTCTATCAAATCAACTATTTGCGATGCGTCTTCTGCGGACTCTGCATCGAAGCCTGCCCAACCCGCGCGCTTACGATGACCAACGAATACGAGCTTGCTGACGATAAGCGCGACAAGTTAATTTTCGAAAAAGAAGATCTGCTTGCGCCGCTTCGTCTCGGAATGATTCCTGCGCCACATCCGATGTATCCAGGAACAACAGATACCGATTATTACCGCGGAGCGATTAAGGGTCCTCATCCCGACCAAGAGGTGAAGAAGTAATGCTGAACCTTGCGCTCGAAGCCGGTCGTACTCATACACCTGAGGCGGTTTTGTTCTGGTTCCTCGCTCCACTTGCAGTCGCAGCCGCACTCGGAATGCTCTTGGTGAAAAAGGCAGTGCACTCGGCGCTTTTGCTCGCCTGGGTAATGATCAGCTTGGCCATCATCTACATCGCACAGGATGCACTCTTCTTGGGCATCGTGCAGATTGTCGTCTACACCGGTGCAGTCATGATGCTCTTCCTCTTTATTCTGATGCTGGTCGGTGTCGATAGCTCCGATTCCTTAAAGGAGACAATCAAAGGACAACGTCCGGCAATCATCTTTGTTTCTATTGGTTTGATTGGTCTCTTTCTTTCGCTTCTGGGTCGCGCCACCATCGGAGTTCCAGCCATTGGTTTGACCAAAGCAAATGCCGATGGAAATGTGCAGGGGCTGGCGTCCGAGCTATTCACCAAATATGTCTGGGCCTTTGAAGTCGTTTCGGCGCTCTTAATCACCGCAGCGCTGGGCGCGATGGTCTTGGCTCACAGTCAAAAGACCAAGTCGAAGTTTCAGCAACGCGATCTATCTATTGCACGTTTCCGTGGAAAGTCGTTGGCAACCGCAGCCGGCCTGCCTAGCTCTGGCGTCTTTGCTCGCCACAACGCAGTAGACGTCCCGGCACTTTTGCCAGATGGCAGCCCATCAAAGCTTTCGATATCGCAGACGCTGGATGCACGTGGCGACATGATTGAGTCAAAGATCTTTGAGCTTGAAGCCAGAGAGGTGGAGGAAGACTAAATGGATATCTCTAACTACCTCTATCTATCCATCATTCTCTTCACCATCGGCGCGGTTGGCGTGGTTATTCGCCGCAACGCGATTGTGGTCTTTATGTGTGTCGAGCTCATGCTGAACGCCGCAAACCTTGCCTTTGTAACCTTCTCACGGATTAACGGCAATCTCGATGGCCAAGTCGCATCGTTCTTCACGATGGTGGTTGCCGCCTGTGAAGTCGTGGTTGGCCTTGCAATCATCGTGACGATTTATCGGTCCCGTCGATCGGCATCTGTTGACGATGCTAGTTTGTTGAAGCGATAGCCATGACAACCAGTACCCATTTGGTTTACTTAATCGCGCTGCCACTCGTTAGCGCCGCACTTCTGCTCATACTTGGCCGACTGGCTGATAAGTGGGGTCACCTGCTTGCGACGCTCGTTTCCGCAAGCACTTTTGCATTCGCTGCATCCGAATTCTTCGCGATGCGCTCGCGCTCTGGCGCTGCCCGAGCCACCACCCAGAAGCTTTTTGATTGGATTTCGGTCGGAACCTTCAAAGTTGATGCCGCACTCCTTTTGGATCAACTCTCGATTTGTTTCGTTCTGCTGATTACTGGCGTTGGAACCCTGATTCATATCTATTCGATTGCTTACATGTCCCATGACCGCGACCGCCGTCGCTTTTTTGCATACCTCAACCTCTTTATTGCGGCCATGTTGCTCTTGGTTCTCGGTAACTCATACCTGAATCTCTACGTTGGATGGGAAGGCGTGGGCCTTGCTTCATATTTGTTGATTGGCTTCTGGAATCAAAAGCCGGCCTATGCAACCGCTGCAAAGAAGGCGTTCGTTGCAAACCGAGTTGGCGATGTGGGTCTTTCGCTCGCAATCATGATTGCTTTTGCCCAATTTGGAACGGTCTCGTTCGCAGGCGTTGCCGCTGGTGCACCACATGCATCAAGCGCAGCGCTGGCCGCTATGGGTGCAATGTTGTTGTTGGCAGCCGCCGGTAAGTCTGCGCAGTTCCCGTTGCAATCATGGTTGGGCGATGCGATGGCTGGTCCGACACCTGTATCAGCTTTGATTCACGCCGCGACGATGGTGACCGCCGGCGTTTATCTGATTACTCGCTCTAATTTTATTTTCGATGCCTCGTCGACCGCACGTTTACTCGTCGTAATCGTTGGCACAATCACCCTGCTCTTCGGTGCCATCATCGGTACCGCGAAGGATGACATCAAGAAAGCGCTTGCTGCATCGACCATGTCTCAAATTGGTTACATGATTCTTGCGACTGGCTTGGGTCCAATCGGTTATGCCTTCGCGATCATGCACCTCTTGACGCACGGTTTCTTCAAGGCCGGCATGTTCTTGGGCGCCGGATCGGTTATGCACGGCATGAACGACGAAGTAAATATGCGTCGCTTCGGTGGTCTCAATCGATTCTTGCCTATCACTGCAATCACCTTTGGCTTCGGATATCTGGCGATCATTGGTGTTCCACCATTCGCGGGCTTTTATTCGAAAGACAAAATTATCGAAACCGCATTTAACGCCGGTGGCACCAAGGGATATATCTTGGGAATCTGCGCACTTCTCGGTGCGGGTCTTACCGCTTTCTACATGACTCGTTTGATTGTGATGACATTCTGGGGAACCCCTCGTTGGTCTAGAGATGAGCAACATCCACATGAAAGCCCAGCGCTTATGTGGGTTCCGATGGCGATCTTGGCGGTCGGCTCGGTTGCATCTGGTTTCTTGTTCACATCGGGTAACTCCATGGTTCACTGGTTGGCGCCAGTTGTTAATCCATCTGGAGCCGAGGGTGGCGCCGAGCTCATGAAACCGATCGTTGTGTCACTGCTTGCCCTGGGCGTTGTGGTGATTGGTGTTGCGTACGCAATCTTCAAATATCGCACTGTTCCGGTCGAAGCACCAGAAAAGGTCACGGTATTTACACGCATTGCCCGTCGCGATCTCATGCAAGATGCCTTTAACGAAGCGGTACTTATGCGCCCTGGTCAGAAGTTGACCACCGGATTGGTCTGGGCCGATTACAGCTTTGTGGATGGTCTGGTCCGTGCAGTTGGATTCACGTTGGGCACTTCATCGCAAGCGGTTCGTAAGATTCAAAATGGATATGCCCGTACCTATGCCCTTGTTATGTTGGTCGGCGTACTGGCGCTCGTTGCGACGATTTGGATGGTAACCCTGTGAGCATCTTGACCGTACTCGAACTCTTGCCACTTCTCGGCACGTTAGTCATCGCCTTCTTGCCTAAGTCCGCAAACCGCACCATCAAGCAAGTTGCCTTTGTTATTTCGCTCGTCGTTGCAGCTGTCTCTGGCGTAATGGCCTACCGATTCCGAAGCGGAACACCAGGTTTTCAATTCGTTGAAAGTCGACCATGGATCGCGGCCTTCCATATTAATTACGCGGTCGGCGCTGATGGCATAGCGCTGGTCTTGATTCTGCTCACCACGATTCTGGTTCCGATTGTCATCTTGGCTGGCTGGAACGAAGCCGAAGGCGGACGCTGGAGCGTTAAGACGTATTACATGCTGATGTTGGTGCTCGAGACGATGATGATTGGCGTCTTCGCGGCCACCGATGTCTTCCTCTTCTACGTGATCTTCGAAGCGATGCTGGTCCCGGTCTACTTCTTGATTGGTGGCTATGGTCGAGGCGAGCGCGCGGCGGCTGCCCTGAAATTCTTGTTGTACAGCCTCTTTGGTGGACTGTTGATGTTGGCTGCGTTGATCGGCACCTACATCATCTCGACCAATCAAGGTGGCGGCACCTTCGACATAACCAAGCTCTCGATGTTGCAGATTGATAAGCCAACTCAGAACTTCTTGTTCCTTGGATTCTTTATTGCCTTTGCGATTAAAGCACCGTTGTGGCCATTCCACACCTGGTTGCCTGGGGCAGCGAAGTCCGCGACCGGTGGCACATCTGTCCTGTTGCTGGGTGTACTCGACAAAGTCGGTACCTACGGAATGATTCGATTCTGCATGACGCTCTTTCCTGATGCGACCAAGACCTTTACGCCAGTCATAATTGTGCTGGCAATCATCTCCATTCTTTACGGCGCATTTCTGGCGATCGGTCAAAAAGATATTAATTCGCTGATTGCTTTTACTTCTATCTCGCACTTCGGATTCATCACGCTCGGAATCTTTGCAATGACATCCCAAGGTTTATCTGGCGCGACCTTCTATATGGTCAACCACGGTTTCTCTACCGCAGCGCTCTTCTTGACGGCGGCGTGGATGGTGAAGCGTCGTGGATCATCACAGATTGATGATTTCGGTGGGTTGCAGCGCGTCACACCAGTGCTCGCTTGGTCCTTCTTCATCGCTGGGCTCTCTGCTTTGGCTTTGCCAGGTCTCTCCAGTTTCGTCAGCGAGTTTCTTGTCTTAGTCGGTACTTTTACGCGCTATCCAGTCGCTGCCATCTTTGGAACACTCGGAATTGTGCTCGCCGCTCTGTATGTATTGCTCGCGGTGCAGCGCTCGCTACATGGTGAAACCAAGCCCGGCAACGAGAACATGAAGGATTTGAACCTGCGCGAAAAGGTCACAATTGCACCCGTCATCGCGGTGCTGATCTTCCTTGGCTTCTATCCCAAGCCGGTGTTGAACGTCATCAATCCAACGTCGACAGCGGTTATGCAGCACGCTGGCGCATCGGATCCAGCAGTAAAGGCAGGTAAGTAATCATGTCTACGCTTGCGACCCCGATTCTTAACTACGCACTGCTGGCACCAATCCTTATCGTTCTGGGTGGCGCCCTTCTTGGCGTTGTCGTCGAAGCATTTGTTGGCAAGGTATATCGAGCACCGATTCAGCTGGCGATTGCGCTTGCTTCGGTTGTTATTGCTTTCATTCAACTCTGGCGAATTCGTGGTGAGAGTTCGACGAGTGCTGCAATCGCGTCGGTTTCGATTGATGGTGCCGGCATATTTATGCAGGGCACAATTTTGGTTCTAGCCTTTATCGGACTTCTCTTTATTGCTGATACCGACAACTTCACCGCTCAGGCCTCCGCAATTCCTGGTTCGGCAGAAGAAGGCGCCTCTATCGCGGCCGGTCGGCAGCAAACCGAAATCTTCCCGCTGACGCTTTTCGCTATCTCGGGCATGATGCTCTTCCCGATTGCAACCGATTTGATTACGCTCTTTGTTGCGCTCGAAGTCCTGTCCTTGCCGCTTTATTTAATGGCTGGCCTTTCTCGCCGCCGCCGACTTTTGTCACAAGAAGCAGCCCTGAAGTACTTCTTGCTAGGTGCATTTTCATCTGCATTTTTCTTGATGGGCGCAGCCTTTCTCTATGGATATTCGGGTTCGCTCAATCTCAATGACATCGCCACTGCAGTTTCAGGTAGCGGCGATAACAGCATTTTCTTACTAATCGGAATCGCATTCCTGTCGGTTGGCTTGCTCTTTAAGGTTGGTGCGGCTCCGTTCCACCAATGGACACCTGACGTGTATCAAGGTGCACCAACGCCCATCACTGGTTTCATGGCTGCCTGCACAAAGGTTGCTGCCTTCGGCGCAACACTACGCATTTTCTATGTTGGTCTTGATGCGGCGCAATGGTCATGGCGCCCAGTAATTACCGGAATTGCTATGTTGACCATGATCGGTGGCGCAATCGCGGCGATGGCGCAACGCGATATCAAGCGCACCTTGGCCTATTCATCGATTACCCACGCTGGTTTCTTGTTGGTTGGCGTAGTTGCGCTCAACAAATCTGGGTTGTCCGCTTCGCTCTTTTATTTGGTCGCTTACGGATTTGCGACCTTGGGCGCCTTTGGAATCATCACCTTGGTTCGCGATTCAGCTGGCGAAGTCACTGATCTCAACCGTTGGGTTGGTCTCGGCAAGAGATCACCAGTGGTCGCAACCGCATTTTCATTCTTCTTATTGAGTTTCGGTGGTGTGCCATTGACCGCTGGTTTTATCGGAAAGT
This sequence comes from uncultured Actinomycetes bacterium, assembly GCA_903938735.1. Classification (GTDB taxonomy): domain Bacteria; phylum Actinomycetota; class Actinomycetes; order Nanopelagicales; family Nanopelagicaceae; genus AAA044-D11. The sequence continues at coordinate 13,746 of CAJAEK010000020.1, forward strand.
TCTCGATTTTCAGTGCCGCCTACGAATCCGGCAATATTGCAATTGTTGTAGTGGGTGTATTGGCTAGCGCCATCGCGCTCTTCTTCTATCTGCGAGTCGTGCTCATGCTCTTCTTCGCAGAGCCAAAAGATGATGTGGTCTCAGTTGTGATTCCATCCTTCTTCACGCGAATCGCAATCACAATCTGCTTCGCAATGACCGTCGTGCTTGGTGTGTATCCGTCGTTGGTGCTCAACATGACGGAGACCTTCGGCACATTTTTACGCTAGTCAGCGCCATTTAAAGTTAACTACTAGAATCGGGGTATGGCTTCGTTAGGTATCCCTGGGATTGATGCGCAACTAGAGGCATCCCTTGTTTCGGATATGCAGAAGGTTGAAGCGCTCCTTCGTTCTCATATCGAGGGCGATTATCCGCTGGTCGTCGAGACTTCGCGGCATTTGGTCGAAGCCGGTGGAAAACGATTGCGCCCAATGTTGGCTTTGTTGGCCGCGCAGTATGGAGACGCTACGCGCACCGAAATTATTGAAGCCGCAGTTGTCTGCGAGCTCACACATTTAGCAACGCTCTATCACGATGATGTGATGGACGAGGCGCCGCTACGCCGAGGCGTCGAGAGCGCAAACAATCGCTGGAACAACACAGTCGCTATTTTGACCGGCGATTACCTCTTTGCGAAGGCATCGGATCTCTTGGCAGATCTAGGTCCCGAAGCGGTCCGCCTGCAAGCCAAGACCTTTGAACGGCTCGTCATCGGTCAAATTACCGAGACCCAGGGTTCGACCGAAGGAAAATCTCAACTCGATCACTACTTGTCTGTGATTGCAGATAAGACCGGTTCGCTGATCGCAACGAGCGCTCGCTTTGGCGCGCTTCTGGCTGGCGCAGACTCAGCGATTGTTGAAGCGCTAACCAAATACGGCGAGCAGATTGGCGCCGTCTTTCAGTTAGCCGATGACATTATTGATATCGAGAGCACATCGAACGAATCAGGAAAGACTCCCGGTACTGATTTACGCGAAGGTGTTCCAACGCTCGTCACGCTATTTGCCATGGCTTCTGAAGATCCAGCAGACGCGATTCTTAAGGTGACGCTTGCTTCTCCGATCCATGACGAAGATGTCGTGCAGGCGACCTTGAAGACGCTGCGCAGTCACAAAGCGCTCCAGCAATCAAAGGAGCTAGTGCAGAAATACGCTGATCAGGCGAAAGCTACATTGGCACAATTGCCGGCAGGCCCTGCAACCGATGCACTTGTTGCACTGACCGATGCGGTTATTACTCGGACTGCTTGATTTCTTGCGGCTTATATAAGTCGTAAGCCAGCGCGCAGAGCGCAATCCAGATTACAAAGAATCCAACCCATCGGGCAGCGGGCATTGATTCGTGTCGAACAAAGACGCCGATCAAGAATTGAATCGTTGGCGTAAGGAATTGAATCAGCCCCAACATAGATAACGGAATGCGTGTGGTCGAGCCGTTGAAGAGAAGCAGTGGAATTGCAGTAACCGCGCCACCTAAAATCATAAAGAAAGTGACTTTGCCGTTAACGCCGAATGACCCTTCGCCTTTGTGGGACAACCACAGAAGGTAGGAGGTAAACGGGATAAAGAGAATCAAGGTTTCCATGGTCAGACCTTGAAGAGCGCCCAAGTTGAGCTTCTTCTTAACAAAGCCGTAGCTACCGAAGGAGAAGGCGAGCGAGAGCGCCACCCAAGGAAAAGTGCCTGCGTCGACGGTCAGAATAATGACGCCGATCGTGGCGACAGCTACCGAGAACCACTGCAGTCTGCGCATCCGCTCCTTCAGCGAAATAACGCCAAACCCAATACTGACCAATGGGTTCATGTAATAACCGAGTGAAGCGTCAACCACGTGGTGATGATTGACCGCCCAGATATAGACCAGCCAGTTAATGGAGATCAAGACGGTCGCGAGCAAGAGCCGCCGCATGATGCGCGAATCTTTTAGTAGCGCAAAAGTTCCCTTGAGTTGTTTGGTAACCGCCAACGCAATCAAGCAGAAGACAAGCGACCAGATAGCGCGATGCGCAACGATTTCAAAGGCACCAGCCGGCTTGAGCAGCGGCCAATAAAGCGGAAAGAGTCCCCAGGCAACGTAGGCGGTAAAGCCAAAAATAAGTCCCGTGCGGTGTCTACTCATTGATCTGCGACTTACCGATTAACGGTAATTCGTAAATTGAACCGCGAACTCCCATGAAGCGCCCTTGACCATCGCGATTGCTTCCTGCAAGTCATCGCGGCTCTTGCTGGTGACACGTAGCGTCTCACCTTGAATTTGTGTCTTGATACTTTTGGGGCCTTCGTCGCGAAGCAGCTTTGCAATCTTCTTTGCGTTCTCGGTCGAGATGCCTTCTTTCAGCGAGCAGCTGATCTTGTAGATCTTGCCGCTGAGCTCGGGATTGCTTGCATCCAAGTGCTTGAGCGAGACGGTGCGCTTGACCAATTTGTCCTTAAATACATCGAGTGCCGCCTTGGCGCGCTCTTCGGTATCGGCTTCGATCAAAAACTTCTCGCCCGACTTCTCAATCTTGGTGCCAGTGTTCTTGAAGTCGAAACGAGTGTTGATTTCACGGTCGGTCTGATTGAAGGCGTTGTCGACCTCCATGTGGTCAACTTCGGAGACGATATCAAAACTGGAATCTGTAGCCATGGCGGTAATTTATCCGATTCTCAGGAAAAAGGTCTTGGCAGGGGTGATGAAGCGGGTTAAGTTCGGTAAGTGGGGAAGCGAGGCGGAATCCGTCAAAAATCGAGCGACTATCGCGTTGATTTAGAGGGGCTTAGGGGAGTCGGCGTTCTTTTGGTGGTCTTCTTCCACGCTCACTTCGCAATTATCAAAGGCGGATTCGCCGGCGTAGATGTTTTCTACGTTCTCTCTGGTTTCTTCATTACTGGACTGTTGATTCGAGAACGCGAAGAGCAGAAGCGAATTTCACTCGCCACCTTTTATGCGCGCCGTATTCGGCGGCTGATGCCAGCCGGGTTGCTGGTTCTGATCGCCACCCTGGTTGCTTCGATAATTATCTTGCCGAAGATTTTGATTCCAGGCGTAGCTATCGATACCGCAGCCGCGGCGCTCTTCGTAGCCAATATGAACTTTGCGCGTCACGCTACGGACTATTTCCAAACAACAACGACCCCATCTCCAATACTTCACTATTGGTCGCTCTCGGTAGAAGAGCAGTTCTACATGATTTGGCCAGCGTTGATTATTCTCACCGCAAAGTTTGGTGGGGCACTACGCCGGAATCTGCTTGTTGTATTGACGGGCATTACGGGGTCATCGTTCGCCTTCGCGCTCTATCTCTTGCACCACAATGCAATCTGGGGTTTTTATTCGTTACCTACTCGCGCCTGGGAGCTCGGGCTTGGTGGTTTGATTTCAGTACTTTCGCCGAGCTTTAAGAAAATCCCACACACTCTTGCTGCTATTGGCTCATGGTTGGGGATCATCGGATTAGCAGTCACAACGCTCTTTATCCCCGAGACTGCTCTCTTCCCCGGAATCCCAGCGCTATTGCCAACGCTTTCTACAGTGCTGATTATTATCTGTGGTGTACGTGGGCAACTCTCGCTGCTTACCAATCCGGTGATGCGATATTTCGGTCGCATTAGCTACTCGCTCTATCTCTGGCATTGGCCAGTATTGATCTTGCCGGTAGTTGCGCTGGCCCATTCGTTCTCGCTTTCGGAAAAGTTGCTGTCGATACTCCTGTCAATCGTCCTTGCATCGTTGACTACGCGTTGGATAGAGACGCCGATGCGAAAAGGTTGGGCGCTTGGAACTCTTCCAAAGCGAAATGCATTGACCGCTGCTGCGTCAATAACTCTGATTCTGGCTGCATGTGTTGGCGTCCATGCAGAGACCGCGGTCTCAGGTGTGAAGACGAAGAGCACATTGTCGAAGGATCAGAAGGCGGCCGAGCTCACTTCGCTATTGAAGAGCGCGCTGCCGACCGACACCAAGACAGTCACTGCGCCTTCTCCTTCGACCGCTCCGCAAAGTAAGCAACCATCTGCCGTTACGCCGTCGGCGACTACGCAACCGAACTTGCCCGCTGATTACGCCGCGACAGTTACGGCAGGAACGCGCGCCGCGACTCTCGATTTCCCGGTCCCGAAGGATTTGGATCCATCGCTACAATCCGCCTCAAACGATAAAGCCGTTACCTATAAAGACGGATGTCATACGCAGACAAATCAAAGCGCTTCAACGAAGCCATGTATTTACGGTGACCCAAATGGCAATCAGACCGTCGTGCTCTTTGGTGATAGCCATGCGCTCAGCTGGTTTCCCGCTTTCAATGCAGTTTCAAAACTAAAGCATTGGCGGTTGTTGAGTCTGACAATGTCGGCGTGTACGCCAGCTGACATTCCTGCATACAACCCTGCGACGAAGGCGTTGATGGCTAATTGTCCGTTGTGGCGCAAAGCGACAATCAAGCGAATTGCGGCCGAGAATCCATATCTGATTTTGATTGCAAGTTCGCGCAGCTGGGCAACAACGGATGCATCTGGAAAGGTAGTAACTGGCGATGCTCGCACTGCAATGTTCGATGCAGGAATGAAGCGCACTATTGAAGCGCTGAAGCCGACTGCTTTGCATCTGGTCTATCTCGAAGATACGCCGGGTCAGATGCAAGACCCACCGCTCTGTTTATCGCAACATCCCAAGAGCACGCTCGCCTGTACGACTCCCGTCAGTCAAGCAATCAACGCCGCATGGCAAGATGAAGAGCACGCGATAGCGAACTACGAAGGAATCGGAATAATCGACCCAAGCTATTGGGTCTGCCCAACCGATCCGTGCCCAGTCGTGATTGGGAACCTTGAAATCTTTCAAGACCAGTCTCATCTGACCGCCACATATTCTGAGGCGATGGCGCCTATTATGGCCAGCGCCCTGCAGAGAGCAATTTCCTAGCCACCCCTGCGTTGGGGTAAACTCCGCAGGCTGCTTAACCGATAGCCCTGGCGGGTTGCCCGAGCGGCCAATGGGAGGGGACTGTAAATCCCCCGGCTCTGCCTTCGAAGGTTCAAATCCTTCACCCGCCACCAGTATTAACATCTGACCATGGGTTCTGACGTCACTTTCACTATCAACGGTCAATCGGGCCAGGGCTATTTAGCAAAGCCAGCTGGCGGTTCCGGTCCGGCAATCATCGTAATTCAGGAATGGTGGGGGCTGGTTGGCCACATCAAGGATGTCGTAGACCGCTTTGCCACCGCCGGTTTTGTTGCCTTTGCGCCTGATCTCTATCACGGACAGGCATCGACTGAGCCGGATACTGCCAAGAAATTGATGATGGAATTAGAGCTGGATGGAGCTGGTAAAGAGATGAGCTCGGCCGCCGCATATTTGTTGTCGCTGCCTGAAACATCTTCAATGACGGTAGGCGCAGTCGGATTCTGCATGGGTGGATCGTTGGCTATCTGGAGCGCGACCCTAACAATCGATATTTCTGCAGCAGTTGGTTTTTATCCCGGCGCATCATGGGAACGCCATGCGCCACAGTGGAGCAACTACAAGGGCAAGCACGCGATGATTCATTGTGCTGAAAGTGATGGCACATCAACCGCGCCAGGAATTCAAGAAGCTAAGCGCGAGATTGAAGCCGCTGGCGGAGATATCCAGCTCTTTGACTACGCCGGCTCACAGCACGCATTCTTCAACAGCGATCGACCGGAGGTGTACGACGAAGCGGCAGCCACGCTTTCGTGGGAGCGGTCCCTCTCTTTTTTTGGAGCCCATTTGCTCGGTCGGTAGAGGGCTAGCCCTCATTTACGGGTGATGTCCACCAAATATCGGTCTTAACCCCTTACCCTAACGCTATGGGTGAAAAATTGGGGCTAACAGTAACGATCCAGAGTTTGAAGCTTTGGGAGCGGGTTGCCAAAGGTCTTAGCTTCGCACTGATTCTGGGCTTCTTGCAGGTTTCTACCGGAGCGCTACCGGCCGCACGGGCGACTACTTATTCGGTCACGCAACCCACGAATTACATTACGTATTCGGCCTCGACTAACTACACCTACTCGGCATCGATTCCGACAATCATGCCTTCGACTTGTGCCTCAGGAGTCATGAACACTTGGCTCTTCAACGGTGATACTCAAACGGGCTGCACCGTCGGTTCTCAAGGAATTCTTCGCCACTGGCAGTCATACCTCTTTTGGCCTGATCCACTTACGCCCTATCAGCTCCAAGTATGCGAAGTCTCGAACGTGCCCACGTATGTCGCTATTAACGCAGGACAGCCAGGTGGTGGAGTAACTATCAATGATTGGACTAGTCACGCGCTTCCTTCCGGCGAAACTCCAGCCTCAATCGTTGCAGCATCACCAAAGCCCCCTTCACAAACTTCCACGTCGGCAGGATGGTCTGGCCAGTCTATTGAGACCATGACGGCCGCAAACTTGTCGGTTGATCTTGGTGGCGGAGCTTACTCAAAAGGCTATTCAGTCGATGTTTGGGCATGGTTTCCCCACACCGGAACCCCAATCCTGGGAGTGTATTTCGACAACAATACTTGTAATGCAAGCAGTTTAAACAATATTCCATATGTCGCGCCAAATCAGTTCACAACAGTTGCACCAACGTCGTATGGTTCATTCAATTCGAGCGTGACTTTGGCTACCAAGGCGGGCAAGAACCCTCCCACAGTATCTGAGAGTTCGACCGCGGCATCGATTACCACCACAGGTGCAGTCGTATCAGGCACAGTTGTTGCCAACAACGACACAATCACGGCTGCTACATTCCGTTTCGGCACTGACGCTGCGCTGACTAGCTCGTCTGACACTGTTACAAATATTTCACAAACTTTTTCGTCGTGGAGCGATACGTCTACACAAACCGCCTCCTTAACCTTGAGCGGGCTCACTCCATACACGACTTACTACTACTCTCTAACAGCTACGAACAGCACTGGCTCTCAAACCAGCCAGATATATAGTTTTACGACTCTCGGTATAGCCCCGACGATTTCCGGAGTATCGATTTCGGGTACGACAACGGTTGGTCAAACACTGACTACGAGCTTAAGCGGTGTAG
>CAJAEK010000021.1 GCA_903938735.1 uncultured Actinomycetes bacterium
ATCGACATGACTCTGCTTGGTCGCTATTACGAGCGTTGCAGTGATCACGCGGTATCAATTGCGCGTCGCGTCTACTTCTTGGTCACTGGCGAATACGCCGTAGTCCAGAACTAGTTCTTACTTCTTACCCTGGTTCGCGACTGCTTCAATAGCAGCCTTCGCTGCATCTGCATCTAGATACTCGCCACCAGCTTTTACCGGCTTAAGATTTCCATCGAGCTCGTAGAACAATGGAATACCTGTTGGAATATTGAGGCTCGCGATATCTGCATCTGAAATTCCATCCAGGTGCTTCACCAACGCACGCAATGAATTGCCGTGAGCAGTCACGAGGACAACCTTGCCTGCCTTCAAATCAGGAACTATTGCTTCTTCCCAATACGGGAGCATTCGCACAATCACATCTTTCAGGCACTCGGTCTTCGGCATTGCAGCACCGAGGTTGGCATAACGAGGGTCGCCTGCTTGTGAATACTGATCATTGTCATCAATCGGTGGTGGTGGCACATCAAACGAACGGCGCCACAACTGGAATTGTTCTTCGCCGTATGCGGCAAGTGTCTCTTTCTTATCCTTGCCCTGAAGCGCACCGTAATGGCGCTCGTTCAGACGCCATGAGCGGCGAACCGGGATCCAATGACGATCGGCAACATCAAGAGCTAGTTGCGAAGTATGAATAGCGCGACGCAAGAGCGATGTGTGAACAACATCCGGCAACAAGCCACGCTCTTTGAGAAGTGCCCCACCGCGCTTAGCCTCAGCCTCACCCGTCTCGGATAAACGAACGTCTACCCAGCCCGTGAAGAGATTCTTTGCATTCCATTCGCTCTCGCCATGGCGGAGCAAGATTAGCTGTGAGGTCATGCGCCAATCTTAACCGAGAAAAATCGAATTAAATCAGGTGCTCAAATGCCCTGAGGTTTGCGAGTGATTCGCCGCGCGATACTCGCCATGCCCATTCGCGCCGAATCGCGGTCGAAAATCCGAGCTCGAGTAAAGGGTTGAATGAGGAATCGGAATATTGCAGAACAGCGCCAAGGACTCGATCTAGCTCTTGCTCGGTGATCGCGGCGTAAGGAAGTCGACCAACGAGAAAAACATCACCGAGTTCGTTAATCGCAAAAGCGACCGCATACATGGATGCGTTCTTCTGCAGTAGCCATTCATGCACCGCAGCGGTGCTCTCGTCTGGCTTGCGAATCACGAATGCGTTGATGCTGAGTGAGTGCTCGCCAAGAACCAGCGCCACATGGGTCTGCAATTTCTTCTCGCCCGGCAAGGTCAAGAGATATGTAGCATCCCCTGATTTTTCGAAATCAATGTCGTGGGATTCTAGAAAATCCTCGATGACTGCTGACTGAAAACTCATATAACAATGCTGAGGGATTGCTCATTACCGCGCGACAAGACAGTGTCATAGACATCCAAGGTGCGGCGAGCGGTGGCTTCCCACCCAAAGTGCGAGGCGTGTTCGACCGCACCCATCGACAACAACAAGCGACGATGTGGTTCCGCCAAGAGACGTGAGATGACTGCTGACCACGCTTTGGGATCATGGCCATCGACTAACGAGCCAGAGATGCCGTCCGAAACCGCTGTGCGCAATCCACCAACAGCAGTTGAAACAACAGGAGTTCCGCATGCTTGTGCTTCGAGCGCGACCAAACCAAATGATTCTGAATAACTAGG
>CAJAEK010000022.1 GCA_903938735.1 uncultured Actinomycetes bacterium
CAACTGACCGAGCATCGTCTCCAAGAGTTGGGGATCTGCCTTCGCCCAATCCTCGGGAGTCGTGGTGAGCTCGACCCAGGGGGCGCGTGGTTCTAGGGATGCACGGTTTGTCATGTATCAACGATAAACCTAGATTGCATCCAATCACAAGAAAATCTAGCCAAAATATTCCCTTTTGGGGCTTAAAAGGTCTAGATTGTATCCAATGAGCGGAATTCCAGGCTTAAGAGGCGCCGAGCACATCGGCTTTACCGTCCCTGATCTCGATCAGGCAGAGCGGTTCTTTGTGGAAGTCATAGGCTGCGAGCTCATCTACAGCCTTGGGCCATTTGTCCGAGAGGACGATTGGATGTCCGAACACCTGGGCGTCCACCCACGTACCGTTATGCGCGAGTTGCGGTTCTTTCGCTGCAAGTTCGGACCCAACTTCGAAATCTTTCAATACGAGGCCGCTGATGGTCAGGCGCCACAGCCGAAGAATTCAGATATCGGGGGGCATCACTTGGCCTTCTATGTGGATGATTTCGACGCGGCGCTCGCTTATCTCAAGAGCAAGAACGTCGAGATTATGGGTGAGCCAACCAAGAGCAAAAGTCATAGCGAGGGTCAGACCTGGGTCTACTTCAAGAGCCCTTGGGGAATGCAGTTCGAACTCGTTAGCTTCCCTAATGGCAAAGCGTATGAAGCCACTGCAACCACTCGGTTGTGGCATCCAGCCCATCCAGATAAATAAACGTTGGCCAAATGAATATGAGTCTTGATACTGAATTGGCATTAAGCCAACAGATTGCAAATTCAATTAAGAATGAAATCCTGGCTGGCAAATATCCGCCGGGCGTCCGAATCCGACAAGAAGATATTGCTGAACAGTTTGGCGCCAGTCGCTCGCCCGTGCGCGAAGCGCTACGGATACTTGAAGCCGAGGGCCTGGTTAATCTTGTGGCGCATACCGGCGCGTGGATCTCGGATCTCTCCTTGCAAGAGTGTGAAGAGATGTATCAGATTCGTGAACGGATCGAACCTTTGATGATTCGACTGAGCATCCCTGGTATCGACGACGACACGGTCGCAGAGTTAACACGCCTCACCACCGCCATGGAGAAAACTAAGGACGTTGAAGAATTTCTCGCATTAGACCGCGAATTTCATCTATTGACTTATTCCGGCGCGGAAACCGTTCTGGTTGGTGACATGGTCAACCGATTGTGGAATACGACCCAGCATTACCGTCGCGCATACTCAAATTTACTTGCCGCAGAATCTTTCAAGCCCGCCCACGTCGAACACTTCTTGTTGCTCGAAGCAATCAAGAAGCGCGACGCGGACGACGCTGAACGAGTTCTCTTTGGTCACATTCGCCGTACTCGATTAGAGCTAGCGAAGCATCCCGATGTCTTTAAGCGCGGGGCGGAATAATCTTCTCTGCACGGAGCTGTTCGAAGAGATCAAAGAAGGAATCCGGGGTCACCTGAACTTCACGGAAGCCTGCCTTGCGGCTCTTACCCATGTCGGCAAAGGTTTCAACCTGACGACCCAAGTCAGCGTCCGAGTGCCACCATGAAGCAATTTCCGAAGCCTTATGTGGCGCGAGATTGTATTTCGCAACAATCTTCTCCCACTCAGCATCGGCCCCACCCATGCGCGCTTCCAGCGGTGAGATTTCTGCTGGATAGCCAGGATCGGTGACACCAAAATATTCTGCGATTAACTTCCAGAGTTGGCGCCAACGGAATACATCGCCGTTAACGGTATTGAATGCTTCATTCTTTCCTGCGGGATTCGTTGCCGACCAGACTGCATGGCGCGCAAGCAAGCGCGCATCGGTCACGTCAGTGACGCCGTTGTACTGCTCTTTTGAACCAGGGAAGATAAATGGAGCACCCGTTTCTTTGCAGATGCTGGCATAAACGGCAAGCGTGACGCCCATGTTCATTGCGTTGCCAAGCGCCCAACCAATCATGGTGTGTGGACGATGGACTGACCAAGTAAATCCTTGCTCTTTAGCGGCCTTAAACAAAATATCTTCTTGGGTGTAATAGAAGTTGTCGATGGGCAACCGTGCTTGGCTCTCTTTAAATGGAGTCTCCATTGGTGTTGCTGCATAGGACTCGAATGGTCCGAGGTAGTGCTTCAGACCGGTGATCAGAACCGCGTGCTCAAGTGTGCGCTTCTGAGCGAACGCATCAACAGTGTTCTGCAACATCGCGCCGTTCACGGCAATGTTTTCCTTTTCGGTGTTCTGTCGTGACCAGGTGCAGAAGAACAAGTGGGTGATGGGGAGATCAGCAACCGCGGCTTGAATGCTGGCTGGATCGAGGACGTCGCCATAGACATGTTTGACGCCCGGAACGATGATGCCTGGCTTACGAGAAAGACCGTAAACCGTGAAACCGTTCTTCTGTAGTTCTGCAGCAATGTTGTTACCGGTGATGCCAGTAACTCCGATTACGAGGGCGTTCTTGCTCATCGTCGAGTCCTATCTATTAGCGCTATGAGAAATGGTTCTGCCGTCCTGGGCGTGATGTTATGTGAGACTGTACATAAAGACAATATCTTGGATTAGGTGTTCGCTGAGGCTTGACGCCCTACGCTCACGGTGCAACACTTTTAGCTATGGGTCGAGTCACTGGCAAATCAATAATTGTCACGGGTGCGGGGTCTGGCATTGGCGAAGGCTTCGCTCGAATATTTGGCGCCGAAGGCGCAAAGGTCGGAGTGTGCGACCTTAATCCGGATGCGGCGATGCGGGTCGCTTCATTCATCAACGACAATGGCGGCCAAGCGATCGCGCTGACCGCCGATGTCTCACAGCGCGCACAAGTAGCAGCTGCTTTCAAAAAATTTGTCGATTGGGCGGGTTCACTCGATGTCCTTTTTAACAACGCGGGCTTCAACAAACCAATGCCGTTAATGGAGGTCACCGAAGAAAACTGGAATGCCATCATGAACGTCAACGGGCTCGGAACGCTGATTGGCGTGCAAGAGGGCGGCAAGTACATGATCAAACAGAAGAGCGGCAAGATCATCAATACCGCCTCAATCGCGGGCCGACAGGGATACCCATCATTCACGCCGTATTGCGCCAGCAAATTTGCCGTCAATGCAATCACCCAAGCAACCGCACGGGCGCTCGCGCAGTACAACATCACCTGTAATTCATTCGCACCGGGCGTAGTTGATACTCC
>CAJAEK010000023.1 GCA_903938735.1 uncultured Actinomycetes bacterium
AGGATCGTGCAACGGCGTGAAGCCGTAATACAGGATGATCTTCTGAAGTTCCACGGCGATATCTTACCGCCGACATTATTAGCAAAGAATTTATGGGTGAATTTTTAACTTCGGTCACATGGAATCAGGCTAAATTCACTTAAATTCAGGTTGCTGCCGAGAAAGAATCTGTCCTCACCGTTAAACTCACCGCATGACTCAATCAGCAAATCTCGAAACCGGAAAGCGCCCTAAGGGCCACCGTAAATTTATCGTCATTGCTTCCGTAGTGACCCTCGCTTGGCTCATGATCAGTGGCGTTGTTGGGCCACTATTCGGCAGCCTCTCTACCGTTCAGAAGAACGACAACTCCAAGTTCTTGCCAGATGGTTCTGAATCCAGCCGTGCTTCGACCGCGATCAACACCTTTGCGGCGAAGGATGCGTTCAAGCAGTTCCCGACGCTTGTCCTCTTTATTGGACAATCCACGCCAGCCAAGGTAGCTAGTGCAAATGTTTTTGCACAAAGCCTTGCTACGAAAGATTTGGTCGATAAGAACGGCCAGCTGGTAAAGGATGCTTCCGGCAAGTCGGTCTCAATCCCACTCTCGAAATATTTGGCTCCCGGTGCACAAGTAGGCGCCTTCCCATCCGCAAAGAACGATGCAATCCTTGCGAATATTCCGCTGAGCTCGGATTCTGCTGGCAACCTCTTGCCTGACAAGAAGCCAGTTCTTCCAGCAGTCATTACCACCATTCGTTACTATGCAAATCAATATGCAACCGCTAACGGATTTACAACCCATACCACCGGACTTGGCGCGCTCTTTGCGGATCTCTTTGATTCATTCAGCGGACTAGATTCATCGCTTCTGGCAACCACTGGTTTGGTTGTCGCTGTTATCTTGATCATTGTTTATCGATCACCAATCTTGTGGATTTTGCCACTCTTCTCTGCGCTGATTGCGCTCTCGTTGGCAGGCGGCGTTATTTACGAACTGGCCAAGCACAACATCATTACCTTGGATGGCCAGTCGCAAGGCATCTTGTCGGTGCTGGTCTTAGGCGCAGCGACCGACTACGCGCTCTTGTTGATCGCTCGCTACCGTGAAGAGCTACATCTTCATGAATCGCGCGTTGTTGCAATGAAGAAGGCGTGGCGCGGCGTTGTCGAGCCAATCATCGCTTCTGGCAGCACTGTGACACTCGGCTTACTCGTCTTGTTGTTGAGCCAGCTCACAAACAACCGCGGCCTTGGACCAGTCGGTGCAATCGGCATCATCGCCTCGATGTTCACCATTCTTACTTTGCTACCAGCGTTGCTCGTTCTATTTGGTCGCTGGATCTTCTGGCCAAAGCGCCCTAAGTTCGATTCGGCTGATGAGAAACTCAGCGGCATTTGGTCAAAGGTCGCAAAGGCAACCGAGCGCAGCCCACGTAAGTACTGGGCAGTCTCAGGCATCATCTTGGTTGTATTAGCTGCATTCTCCACAACCTTGCATGCGAATGGTCTCTCGACCTCACAAGGATTTACCAAGAAGACCGACTCGGTCATTGGTCAGAACTTGTTGCCAAATTACTTCCCTGCAGGTTCGGGCCAGCCCACTCAGGTTGTGGTTGCCGCCGATAAGGCAGCAGAAGTCAGTGCAAAGTTGAGTGCGATTCCTGGCGTGACCAGCGTCGTACCATTGCCAGAAACACCATATGTTCCGGGCAAGCCAAATCCTGCAGTCAAGGTTGTTAATGGCAAGGTGTTGCTAGATGCAACGCTTGCCTACGCGCCAGATAGCGATAAGGCAGTCAACATGATGCCGGCTATTCGCGCAGCCGCTCATGCCGTGGATCCAACGTCGTTAGTTGGTGGCACCTCATCGGTTTACTACGACACCCATCAGGCAACGCGTCATGATCAGCGCACCATCATTCCGGTGATTCTGATTCTGATCGCCATCATTTTGGCGCTCTTGTTGCGCTCGATCTTGGCCTCGCTCTTGTTGTTGGTCACGGTGGTCTTGTCGTTCTTGGCAACGTTGGGTGCTTCATCCATCGTCTTCCACCACATCTTCCACTTTGCGGGTGAAGATTCGTCCTTCCCATTGTTCGCCTTCGTCTTCTTGGTGGCGTTGGGTATCGACTACAACATCTTCTTGATGACTCGCGTTCGGGAAGAGACCATTAAGCACGGAACAAAGTTCGGTATGACAAAGGGCGTAACCGTCACCGGCGGAGTTATTACATCGGCAGGCATTGTCTTAGCCGCAACCTTTACTGTGCTCGGAATTCTGCCGCTAGTATTTTTGGCAGAGCTCGGATTCGCAGTTGGTTTTGGTGTCTTGCTTGATACCTTGTTGGTGCGTTCCATCTTGGTACCAGCGTTGGTTCACCACATTGGTCCTAAGGTCTGGTGGCCATCCAAGCTGCAAGATAAGGCTTAGCAATAAGTTAATAACTGAATAAGTTAGCTAGATAACTGGTCGGACCCCAGGGCGCTCATCAACCCAAAAGCGATGAGAAAGAGCCCTGGGATCCACAGTGCAACAGAGATAGAAGTGGCCTGCGCAACCCACGAGACAATATTGCGCGAGAGAAACATCAAAGTATTCGTAGCAAGTCCCAACATTGCCACTACCTGACTCGAAGGCAACCCTGAACGACGGTTAGCAATCGTCGCGGCCATCGGTGCAGCGAATGAACCACCTAATCCGGCGATACCGAAGCCGGCAATCAATAGCGCAAAGCCAATGATGCGGTGCGAATGTGAGATGAGATGCGCGCTCTGAGTGAAAATGAGAAATGCAGCGCCACCAGCAAAGCCACCCAAGCGAATCCAGTATTTCTCGGATCGAATTTTGGTTAAGTGATGGAATGTGCGTCGTCCAATGATGATGCCTAATACAGATGCGAAGAATGTTAAAACGCTGACGGATGCACGAACCCGGTATTCCTGGTGGGCAAGCAAGATGCTCCAGTCGTAGGTCGCTTGCTCCACGCCAACGCCGAAGACAAACATCAGAACGCAAAGCCGTTGAAAGCTGAAGACTTTAAGAAGGTCACGCGGGTGAAGTGGCTCGACCGTCACGGTTGTCGGCTTAGGTGCGACAAGCAACGTGGTCAGCTTATGAATCTCAAATTGCATCACTAACCAGACCGCCACCATTGCTGAATCGATCTCCCAAGCGAAGGATGTGTGCCCACCAATCAACAGCGTCAAACAGGTAGAGACCAATACGCCCGTGCTCCATCCGCCGTGCATGCGCGGTAACAAAAGCTCATCTTGTTGGTCTTGTAATGCGAATGCCTGAGTGTGCATGGCGATGTGATACGCCGAGTACGAACCGGCGGTGATGATTGCCAGCGCCAAGAAAATCCATGGTGAATGATTGTGGGGGACAAATGCAATCGAGCCGCAGAGGGTGATTGAGCTGACGCGCAGAGTTCGGATAACGCCGAACTTTGGGACCAGCTTTCCCATCGTGAAAAGTGCGATTAACGAACCGATAGTGCCTGCGCTAACGAGAGTTCCGTAGAGACCGTTGCTGACGTGCAGAGACTTCTCGAGGTCAGGCGAGCGAGTACTGAGCAACATGGATGAGATGCCACCGAGTGTAAAAATTCGCAAGAGATTGGTAATTGCGGGCGACGCAGCAGATCGTTCTCTTCCGCGCTTTGCCATACCTGATTCTGACAGAAAAATACCCCCGAGGTGAGTCGGGGGTATTTTCAGTATCGATTAGTTAGAGATGAGCGCGACGCTCTTCTGCGGTTGGCTTATCAAAGTAAGCCGAACCTTGAATCCAGAAGATTGCCATTGGAATGATGCCGAGCGCCACGGTGCCAACGCCAACCCACAAAGCAAGGTGTGTCAGTGTTGGGATTACCTTGAAGAGAACGGAGATCAAAAAGACGCCGGACATCAGTGGCCAGAGACCCAAGAAAACGAAGTTCTTAGCGCTCTTGAGCACATAATGGCGATACAACACGATGACGCTGAGCGCGGCCAAGGCGTAGTAGAAGCAGATCTGGATACCAATTGCGGCAACACCAGATTGAGCGATGTTGTTCACGCTGGATACAAAATGCGACCCGATGAAGAA
>CAJAEK010000024.1 GCA_903938735.1 uncultured Actinomycetes bacterium
TCTGGTGGGCGCCGCGGTTAGCGTGGGCGAGGGGCGATTCCCATCCAGCCGGATGGTTGATCTGCTCAACAATTAAGAGCGCGTTACCGATAGCTATGTCTTTCCGGCCCGTGGTCTTACCTTGGTCGGCGTGGATTACCCCAGCGAGGGAGAGCTCGTGGAACAGGCCAAAATCGCTATGGCCAAGCGGGTCGATGACTGATTTCGGGTCAATTTTGAGCTCGAAAACCCATTTTGACCCCCTCGGCGTGTCGGCGGTAACCTTCTCCTCTTGCAGTAACCGGGTCGTCCAGACCCACCTCTTGTCCCTGAAGTAGTCCCTGAAGCTAGAAAGTGAGATATCTCGTGCGCACATTTACACCAAAGGCTGGTGACGTATCACGTAAGTGGCATGTCATCGATGCTCACGATGTAGTACTTGGTCGTCTTGCAAGCCATGCTGCAGTGCTCCTTCGCGGTAAGCACAAGACAACATTCGCACCACACATCGACATGGGTGACTTTGTAATCGTCATCAATGCAGAGAAGGTCGCGTTGACTGGTCAAAAGGCCGGCCAGAAGTTTGCTCACCACCACTCTGGTTATCCAGGCGGTATGACATCTATCGTTTACGCAGATTTGCTTAACCAAGATCCAACTCGCGTTGTGACAAAGGCGATCCTTGGCATGTTGCCAAAGAACAAGTTGGGTTCATCTGTTGGAACAAAGCTCAAGGTGTACGCAGGTCCATCACACCCACACGCAGCACAAAACCCAACACCATATGTTTTCAACCAAGTTTCCCAGATCGTTAAGAAGTAATAGGAGCCATCACTGATGTCAGATTTCGATACAACAATCGACCAAGACGAGGTTCCAACTTCGTACAGCTCAAGCACACCTGCTGCAGCTACTAACCGTCCAGCAATCACCGCACCTGGTGGTGGCACTGGTCGTCGTAAGGAAGCTGTCGCACGTGTTCGCTTGGTTCCAGGAACAGGTAAGTGGACTGTTAATGGCAAGGCACTCGAGGTTTATTTCCCTAACAAGGTTCACCAACAATCAGTCTCAGAGCCATTCCGCACCGTTGGTGCAGAAGGTCTCTACGATGTTGTCGCACGTATCAACGGTGGCGGAACATCAGGACAAGCTGGCGCACTACGCCTTGGCGTTGCACGCGCGCTTAACGAGATCGATGTTGATGCGAATCGTCCAGCACTAAAGAAGGCTGGCTTCTTGTCACGTGATGCTCGCGTTATCGAGCGTAAGAAGTACGGCCTGAAGAAGGCTCGTAAGCGCTCGCAATACAGCAAGCGTTAATTCTTCTTACCGATTCTCACAGCGAATCGCTTATCGACTGATGGCCCTCTTCGGCACCGATGGTGTGAGAGGCCTTGCCAATAAGGATTTAACAGCCGAACTCGCTTTAGATTTAGCGGTAGCTGCTGCACACATCCTCGCGGAAAAAGGCGTCTTTCAAACAACACCTGCACACAAACCTCGCGCAATCGTTGGTCAGGATTCGCGTGCATCGGGTGAATTCCTAGAAGCAGTGGTTGTGGCTGGCTTGCTCAGCGCAGGCGTCGATGTGTATCGCGTTGGCGTTTTGCCTACACCCGCAATCGCGCATTTAGTTGCCGAAAGCGGAGCAGATCTCGGCGTCATGATCAGTGCTTCTCACAACGCAATGCCCGATAACGGCATCAAGTTTTTCGCCAAAGGCGGAGGCAAACTTGATGACGCGCTAGAA
>CAJAEK010000025.1 GCA_903938735.1 uncultured Actinomycetes bacterium
CCGTCGGAGTTGGGGTGAAGAATGCGGCAAAGGCGTGAATAAAGAGAAAAACAGTATTGAAGCCAGATTCTTTCGCTCGTGAGACCGCGTTCCACGAAAACGACATGATGGAAACATCAATTCCCGCTTTCCGAATATCGGCCTCCCGTGCATGCAGTAGCTGAAGCAGATTTTTTTCAATCAAACCACGAGTGGGGACCGGGTGCTTTGTTTCCACCGCAATGTTCTTTTTGTTCTTTATGGCGATATCTAAGAGCTCTGAGAAAAGTAGCGGCTTTGCAAAGGCTAAGTCAGCGAGAGTCGCATCGGCGATTCGAATATTTTCGCCGGTCATTCGCTTGGTGTCTCGGTCGTGCCAACAAATGATCTGACGGTCACGCGTCAGTCGCACATCGCATTCAAAACCATCGGCGCCCTGACGAATTGCTTCTTGATACGCCGCTAATGAATGTTCCGGGAAATCCCGTGATGCACCCCGGTGACCGTAAATCAACATGTGCGCGAGAGGGGATTTGAACCCCTACATCCTTGCGAATACACGGACCTGAACCGTGCGCGTCTGCCGTTCCGCCACTCGCGCTCTTACCTAACGAGATTATCACCGTTAGGCTTCTTCTATGTCATTGGTCTTCCGCACCGCCGCCGTCAGCGATATTGGCTTGGCGCGTTCGGGCAACGAAGACTCTGCGCTGGTTGCTCCGCAGCTGATTGCCGTCGCAGATGGCATGGGTGGCCACGCCGCCGGCGAAGTCGCATCGCGCATCGCCATCCAGACCTTGTTAGGTCTCGCGCCATTGCTTAGCGATTCGAATATCGACGATGAATCTCGCGAGGATCTGCTTCTTAACATTTCGTATTCGATCGACGACGAGATCGCCTTGCAATCCGTCGCCAACCCAGAATTCGCCGGCATGGGAACAACCCTGACCGCGGTTCATCTGACCAATGAAAATATTGAGCTACTTCATATCGGTGACTCACGGTGCTATCGATATAGCAACGGTGGATTGAAGCAATTGAGTTATGACCACACGGTTATGCAAGAGTTATTGGATCAAGGCCGATTGACGCAAGACGAAGTCGCCAGCCACCCACAACGCTCGTTGCTGACCCAAGCGCTGATGGGTGAATCCGGTATTGACCCAGCTCTCATGGTTTACCCAGTGAAAATTGGCGATATTTACCTAGTTTGCAGCGATGGCCTCTCCTCTGTTCTCTCTGATTTCGAGATTGAATCCATCATCAAGCAGAGTGATCCGTCGGCCGTTGTTCCGTCGTTATTGACCGCAACGAAAGCAAAGGGTGCACCAGATAATGTGACTATCCTCTGGGCTGAAGTTGTTGAAGCAGAAGTCTTCAAAACACCCGAATTATTAGGAGCGGCAAAATGACGAAAGTATTTGGTGGCCGCTACCAAATCGGCGAAATGATCGGCACTGGCGGAATGGCAGATGTCTATCTTGGCGAAGACACTCGCTTGTCGCGAAATGTGGCCGTCAAAGTTCTGCGATCTGATTTAGCGCGCGACCCATCGTTCGTCTCTCGTTTTCGCAAAGAAGCGTTAGCTGCTGCCGGATTGAACCATCCGGGAATCGTCGCGGTCTATGACTCCGGCGAAGAAGGTTCTAATTCATACATCGTGATGGAGCTCGTGACCGGTCGCACCTTGCGCGATTTACTCAACAGCGAGAACCCACCCAATATTGAAGTCAGCCTAGAAATTGTCGCTGGCATTCTTGAGGCGCTCAGCTATTCGCATGAGAACGGCATCGTCCATCGCGATATCAAGCCCGGCAACATCATGTTGGCCGATAGCGGCGATGTGAAGGTGATGGACTTTGGCATCGCACGCGCGCTCGACGATATCGGCGCGACGATGACCAACACCTGGAACGTAGTTGGTACCGCTCAATATCTTTCGCCTGAACAAGCAACTGGTGATGTGGCCGATGCCCGGAGCGATATTTATTCCGTTGGATGCTTGCTCTATGAATTAGTAACGGGCCGACCACCATTCACTGGAGATACCCCGGTATCAGTCGCTTACCAACATGTCTCTGGCGCGTTGATTGCTCCATCCGAGCTCAACCCCGATGTTGATCAGAATATCGACACCATTCTTAAGGTGGCACTCGCCAAGAGCCCTGCTGACCGCTACCAAACAGCGACAGAGATGCTGGCAGATATTCGCCGCGTCATGAAGGGACAAGAAGTAACCACCAAGATCCGTCGAGTTGTTCCACGGAAGAAGTTTTATATTTTCGGCGCAGGTGTTGCAGCACTCATCATTTTGATTGGTACTGCAATTGGCCTGAGTGGCGGCAAGAGTGCGCCCACCGGCCCGCAATTCGCGCTGCCTAATGTTGTGGGATTGACGCAAGACCAAGCGGGCGCGTTACTCAATGGTTTTACCGTCAATTTCCAGCACGCACCCGATTCGCATATCCCCAAGGATCGCATCGCCAGCCAATTGCCATTGGCGACATCCAAGGTGGCTAAGGGCAGCGCCGTAACGCTCACAATTTCCGATGGTCCAGGAAATACAACTATCCCGACAGATTTAATTGGTAAATCGTTGACCGATGTCCGTAATGAATTAGCGTCGGTCGGTTTAGTTATTTCGCAGACCGTGCCACAAGATTCCAATCAATCTCCAGGCACCGTATTAGGCGTTGCTCCAGAAGCGGGTTCAACAATTGCAGCAGGCAGTGGCGTTGTTCTGCAGATCGCCAGCGGCAACTTGCAGGTGCCGGTGCTTGTAGGTCTGACCGATATACAAGCGCGCACAACATTGGTGCAGGCTGGTTTCTTGGTGCAAATTATTTACGCCTACGATTCCACGCAACCAATCGGAACTGTCTTAGCGCAAGCGCCATCATCCGGTGCAACCGAGAACATTGGTTCGTCGGTGACTATCACCGTCAATAAGCAGAACTAGTTACATCTCGCGCTTAACGCGCAACGACTGGCGACAATCCATTGGAGCGCTCGCGAGCGCCGCTATCGCCACATGCCACTAACCAGTTGCCTAACATTTGGTGACCGTGCTCGGTTAACACTGATTCTGGATGAAACTGAACTCCAGAAATGGGCAGCGTCTTATGTTGCACGGCCATGATCACACCAGAATCGGTACGCGCGATGACTTCAATCTCATCCGGCAACGTTCCGTCTTCAATTGCCAGCGAGTGATACCGCGTTGCGGTGAATGGTGATGGCAGATCTCGCAACACACCTGTGTTGGAATGTGTGACAACCGAAGTCTTGCCGTGAAGTAATTCAGGTGCGCGCGAAACGGTGCCAC
>CAJAEK010000026.1 GCA_903938735.1 uncultured Actinomycetes bacterium
ATCGGAGCGGCTTGGGCGATCATCACTTTGTGAACGATGTGACCCTTGATATCCATGCCAAGAATTGCGGCGGCTTTCTCGCGCGCATCTTCGGCGTTTTCTGCCAGCTTTACGCCGCCAGCTTTTCCGCGTCCGCCAACTTTTACTTGTGCCTTAACGACCACGCGTCCACCCATTGACGTTGCAGCAGTCGCTGCCTCATCTGGTGTGAATGCAACGGCACCGCCAAGGACTGGCACGCCATGTGATTCGAAAAGATCTCGAGCTTGATACTCAAAGAGATCCACGGTTATCCCCCATCAAATAAGTGAAGCTGATGGCGAAATCTTAGTGGCAAGCAGGAGTCGAACTTGTTACAACTTTTCGACCGGGGCGTAACGAAGCAGCAATCGCTTCTCACCATATGAGCCAAAGTTGATGGTTGCCTCCGCGCGATCGCCCTCTCCGTTAACCGCTACCACCGAACCCAATCCGAATGTGTCATGGGACACACGATCGCCAACCGCCAGGACCATCGTCTCTGAACTCTTTCGACCAGTGGCTCGTGGCGCTGGGTAGTTGGGCACAAAATTCGATGCCTTTAAACCGGATGAACGAGAAGAAGAACCACCACCGTAGCTACTGCCGCTATGTTCGTTCCATTCAATTAAATCTTCGGGAATCTCCGTCAAGAATCGTGATGCTGGGTTGTATGTCGGCGAACCCCATGATGATCGGTATTCCGAACGCGACAGATAGAGACGTTCACGTGCGCGCGTTAACCCAACATAAGCAAGGCGTCGCTCTTCTTCGACTTCGTTCCTATCGCCCAATGTGCGCGAGTGCGGAAATATTCCTTCTTCCATACCTGTAAGAAATACCGTCGGGAATTCCAAACCTTTTGCGGTGTGTAACGTCATTAACGTCACGACGCCACCATGGTCTTCGCCATCCGGGATCTGATCAGAATCCGCGACCAGTGCGACATCCTCGAGAAAACCCATCAGCGATATTTCTTCGCCTTCATCGACTTCCCCGGTCTCGTATTCAATCGCAACCGCAACGAGCTCTTCCATGTTTTCGATTCGGGATTCGTCTTGAGGGTCTTCGCTCTTCTGTAATTCAGTCAGCAGGCCGCTCTGTTCCAAGACCGCTTGTGCGATAGAGGATGGTTGGACTTTCGCTTCATTCAATGTCGCTAGCGAATCATTTAGCGCGACGAAATCACGAATCGCACCGCCTGAACGCGCGGCGAGTTCCGGAATCTCGTTCCACTTCGTCAACGCGGCCCAGAACGAATCGTCGTGCGCTTTTGCGTATTCATCAACTAAATCAAGTGCTCGATCGCCGATACCACGCTTGGGAGTATTGATAACGCGACGTACGGATACTTCGTCTTGCGGGTTAACAATGATGCGCAAGTAAGCCAGGAAATCTTTTACTTCTTTACGCTCATAGAATCGCAAACCACCGATGACTTTGTATGGCAGCGGTGCACGCAAGAAGGCTTCTTCAAAGGCACGCGATTGTGCGTTGGTGCGATAGAAGACCGCGGTATCTCCCGGTGTAGAAATACCCTCGGCCTGCAATCGTCGGATTTCGCCCGCAACGTATGCCGCTTCGTCTTGTTCGCTCTCGGCCAGATATCCGGTGATCTTGGCGCCTTGGCCAGAATCCGCCCACAAGTTCTTCTCCTTGCGACCCTCGTTGTTGCCGATAACAGCATTGGCCGCCGACAAAATATTCTGCGTTGATCGATAGTTCTGCTCCAACAAAATAGTGCGCGCATTCTGGTAATCGGCCTCGAACTGCAAGATGTTGCGGATATTCGCACCACGAAAGGCATAGATGGATTGGTCGGCATCACCCACGACGCAGAGTTCCGCTACCGGATAGCCATCGAAATCCGTGCCCACCAACTCTTTAATCAAAATGTATTGGGCGTGGTTTGTGTCTTGGTACTCGTCGACCAAGATATGGCGAAAGCGGGAACGGTATCGCGCCTTTGCTTCAGGGAAGCGTTGCAATAACTCAACGGTCTTGCCAATCAAATCATCAAAGTCCATCGCGTTCGCGCTGGTTAACCGTCGTTGGTAGACGGCGTAGACCTCGGCCACAATCTGAGCAAAGTGATCGGTCGCCTGCAACTGATAATCCGCTGGACCTTGCAATTCATTCTTCGCAGCCGATATCAACGCCTGCACAGCGCGCGGTGCGTATCGCTTGGCGTCAAGGTTCATATCTTTCATGATGTGTGACAAGAGCTTCTGGCTATCGGCCGAGTCATAAATCGTGAATGAGTTGCTGTAACCCAATCGGACCGCTTCTTGTCGCAGGATTCGCACACAGGCCGAGTGGAAAGTCGAAACCCACATTGCTCGGGCGCGATCGCCCACCAAATCAGCGACGCGCTCTTTCATCTCGCCCGCGGCTTTGTTGGTGAAGGTGATGGCTAAGACTTCATATGGTGCGACACCGCGCTCAGCGAGCAAATATGCGATTCGTCGGGTCAGGACTCGGGTCTTGCCCGATCCCGCGCCCGCGACGACCAACAATGGAGCGCCGATGTGTTCGACGGCAGCCTTCTGCTGGGGGTTTAACCCTTCGAGCAGTTGTTCGGCATTTGGCACTCGGTGAGTCTAACGAGAGAAAGTCTGACAAAATCAGCACATGCCTATTGATGATTCCGAGATCCAACGCGTCCTTGTCGTAACCGCCCACCCCGATGATTTGGACTTTGGTGCCGGCGGCACCATTGCGCAATGGACCGCGAAGGGAATCAAAGTCTCCTATTGCATTTGCACTAATGGCGACCAAGGCGGCGAAGACCCTGATGTGCCTCGTGAAGAGATGCCAAAGATTCGTCAGAAGGAACAGCGCGACGCTGGTCTGGCACTTGGCGTAACCGACATTACTTTCTTAAATTATCGCGATGGATGGTTAGAGCCCACCATCGAACTACGCAAAAAAATCGTGCGCGAGATTCGCAAAGTAAAACCAGACCGCATGGTTATCCAGAGCCCCGAACGTAACTGGGATCGGTTGCCTGCCAGCCACCCAGATCACATGGCCGCTGGCGAGGCCGCCATCCAGGCGGTCTATCCAGACGCTCGCAATCTCTTTGCCTTTGAAGATCTTTACAAAGAAGAGGGCTTAGAACCATGGAAGGTTCAGGAAGTCTGGGTGATGTCCCACAACTCCCCTAACCACTTTGTTGATGTCACTGATACCTTCGATAAGAAGATTGCCGCGTTGCATGCACACGTCAGTCAGACCGCTCACAACACCGAAATGGCAAATATGGTTCGGGCGTGGGGCGAGCGCAATGCGCAAGCGAACGGCTTAGCCGAAGGTCGCATCGCTGAAGTCTTTCGGATTGTTGATACTAAGTAAGGAAAAAGCTTTACGCAGTAATTACTTAGAAGTCGCAGTAACGATGGAGACTGTTTGGTTAGGGTGGCCATCACCGTTGCCAAAAGCGTTATCTGTTCCGGCGGCAGCAATTGCCTTCAGGATATTAAGTCCCTGTGTGACGTGGCCCCAGATTGTGTAGGACGGCGGCAAAGTAGTGTCGGCATAGACCAAGAAGAACTGGCTGCCATTAGTCGCGTGGCCATCTTGAATACCCGCATTTGCAAGCGCAACAGTGCCCGCTGGGTAATCGTTCACGGCTGGCTTAGGCAAGTTCTCGTTGGCATACCACCACGCTGGTCCACCGCTACCTGATGCCGTTGGATCGCCGCACTGCAAGACAAAAATGCCCGCGGTTGTCAGGCGATGGCACAAGGTTTCGTTGAAATAACCAGAGTTAGCAAAGGCCGTCATCGCATTTACGGCCAGCGGTGCATGAACGCCATCAGCTGCAATCACAATTGCGCCACAGTTTGTGGTGAAAGTAATGGTGCGGTTCTTTTTCGTCGCAGCAACTGGCTGAGCGACCTTGATTGGCGTATGACCAACCGCGGTGCTGGTTGCACAGGTGACTTTGCTGGTTGGTGCC
>CAJAEK010000027.1 GCA_903938735.1 uncultured Actinomycetes bacterium
CTTCACTCCGTTCAACGATTGCTGCTTCGCGAGCCTGGAACGCGGCGCCCATCAGCATCAAACTGGAAGCGGGATCTATGCCTTCGCCATGCGCGATTTCAATTGCAATTGCAGCGCGACGTTGCAGCAACGCGTCCAGGTGCTCCCACGACGTTTCGACGCGGTGATGCATTCGGTCCAACCGACTTGCCGAATACGAGAGTGACCAGAGAAAGAGCAAAATTGCTAAACCTATGAAAACGTAACTAGCGTGCATTAGTTATCCCCCAGCCGATCGCGGAGTCGGTTCCATGGTCGATTATCGGAGCTCAACCCAACGCTCTCACCTGCTGACATGGCGATTTCGTAAACATCCAAAATCTGTGAAGCCACAAGATCCCAATCGAACTTCGCAGACAATTCATAGCCACGCTCGGAGAGAATTACTCGCTTCTCATCTGATTCCAGCATCGCAATGACGCCTGCCGCCAAGTCTGAGGCAGATTCTGATGTAAATATCTCGCCAGCGCTTTCGCCGTCATCCATCCGTAGCAGGTCAACGAAGGCCGGAATGTCACTTGCAACTACCGGAGTATGCGAAGCCATCGCCTCAGCAAGAATGATGCCAAACGATTCGCCACCGGTATTGGGAGCTACGTAGATATCCACGGACTTGAAGAATTGAATCTTCTCTTCTTCCGAGAGCCGGCCGAGGAAGACCACTCGATTGCGAAGGTTTGCAGGGATTGATTTCTGATATCCCTTATCGTCGCCAGGACCAGCGACGAGAACTCGAGCGGCAGGAATTCGAGAGACTACTTGAGGCAACGCTGCGAGGAGGACGTCCAAGCCCTTCCGCGGTTCGTCGAATCTTCCGATAAAGCCAATCGTGCCTGGTGATTTCCATTCTGCACGGAACGCCGGTGAATTGAATTTCGCGCGATCGATGCCGTTGGGAATAACGACAGCGTCGGTATCGAAGTTGTCCTTCAAGGTTCGACGGGCGCTCTCGCTGACCGCAATCTTCGCTCGCAACTTTTCCAAGGCTGGCTCCAATATGGGCGCAACCGCATACATCGCTTTTTGCTTAGACGATGCGGCATGGAAGGTTGCAACAACGGGACCGGTCGCAGCCCAACACGCAAGTAGCGAGATAGATGGAATGGCAGGTTCGTGGATATGCAAAACATCAAAGTCATTGTTGGCAATCCATTGACGCACTCGAGATGCGGCCACAGGACCAAAAAGCACTCGCGCCACCGCACCGTTGTAAGGAATCGCGATGGGGCGACCGGCGGATACCAACCACGGCACGTCTATTGCGGATTCATCCGTAACAGGTGCGAGGACTGATACCGAATGGCCCAGATCAATCAAATGTTGCGCGAGTTCACGAATATGAATTTGAACGCCACCGGGCGTATCCCAACCGTATGGGCAGACTATTCCGACCTTCATAAATCAACTCGTTCTACAAAATCGCCATCAATCCAAATGCGCTGCAACATGTGCCAATCCTCTGTTTCGCGCGAAATGTGCTCGGCAAACCAATCCGCAACGTCTTGTGTCATACGAGCCGCCTTCTCTGCAGTAGTGCCAGAGGCGGGAACTGAAATTTCGGGTCCAAAAGTAATTTGGATGCCCGCGCTGGAATATGCCACAAACGCAGTAATGAGCGGCGCTCCGGTTTGAATAGAGAGCAGCGCTGGTCCACCAGGCATACGCGCTGGGAAGCCGGCGAAAGTAACGTCAACGCCATTCTTCGATAGATCGCGATCTGCGACCAGAGCAACGAGCTTGCCCGAGCGAAGGCGTTGCGACAGCGTCGCGATCGATCGTGAGTTCAAGTCCAGAACTTCCATCCCGATTGCTTCGCGATACGCGAGGAACTTCTGAAAGAGTCGTTCTGGCTTCAGGTGTTCTGCGACAGTGGTCAGCGGCGCGCCAGTTTGGCAGAAATACGAACCGGCATGGTCCCAGTTGCCGGCGTGTGGCAAAGCAACGATGCAGCCACGGCCTTCTGCAATTGGATTTCGCAAATACTCTTCGTGATCGATTGTTACGGTGCTAATAGTCCGCTCTCGGTTCCACGATGGGGAACGGAAGGTATCGACCCAGTAACGCAGATAAGACTGCATTCCGGCCTCAACGAGCGCCTCGAGCTGAGCTTGATTAAGTTCGGGGCGAATTCGCGCATAGTTGGTGCGTAGTCGCTGCACGCCTTTACCGTCGCGCCGATAGAGAAGTGAACCAATAGCTGCCGCCCGCGCGTACACAAACTTCTCTGGCAGGATACGAATAATCTTCCAAGCGATCGCGTAGCCCAGATAGACAAGGTATTCGGTCATATACAACTATTTCCCGGAAGTAGCGCGATAAACAATGGTGAGGCGTTGCGCAACGGTTATCAGCGACAAAATCGTGAGCAACCAAATACCGGTGGTGAGTACATACGAGACGCCGAGCCCAGCAAATCCGGTTGCTACCAACAAAATAATTAAGCGTTCGGTTCGTTCTGCTATTCCACCGTTACATTCAATATCTAACGACTCTGCCCGGGCCTTGATGTAGGAAATTAACGAGCCCGCCACCAATGCAACGAAGGCAACGCCAACCAATCGATCGTGCGATTTCATGAGCCAATAA